>JANJUH010000311.1 GCA_024710675.1 Lysobacterales bacterium | reverse complement strand
AGAGCTCACCGGGCACGCCGCGCACCGGATGACCCTCGTCGTCGAGGATCTCGACCTTCATGCCGAGCCCGCGGCACTGCAGCTCGCCCTGGTAGACCGGCAGCGTCGGATTGCCGAGCGCGAAACAGGAGACGATGTCGGTACCGCCGGAGATCGAGGCCAGCAGCAGATTGTCCTTGACGTCGCGATAGACGTAATCGTAACTCTCCGGCGCCAGCGGCGAGCCGGTGGACAGGATGGCCTTGAGCCTGGCGAGCTTGTGGGTCTCGCGCGGCTTCACGCCGGCCTTGTCCACCGCCGCGATCCACTTGGCGCTGGTGCCGAACACACTGACGCCGAGTTCATCGACGAGGTCGAACAGGCTGGCCGGGCCGGGATGGAAGGGCGAGCCATCGTAGAGCACCACCGCGGCGCCGACCGCGAGACCCGATACCAGCCAGTTCCACATCATCCAGCCGCAGGTGGTGTAGTAGAAAATCCGGTCTTCGCGCTTCAGATCGGTGTGCAGCACCAGTTCCTTCAGGTGCTGGATCAGCGTGCCGCCCTGGCCATGCACGATGCACTTCGGTACGCCCGTGGTGCCCGAGCTGTAGAGGATGTATTGCGGCCGATCGAAGGCACCCTGGCTGTACGACAGCAATTCCGAGGTCGGCCTTGCGAAGTCGGCCCACGCCACCGCGTTCGGCAACTCCGAGCACGCGCGCGAGCTGCCGGCGTAGGGGAAGACCACGACGCGCTGCACGCTCGGCAACTGGGCGAGGATGCCCGCGACCTTGTCCAGGCAGTCGAAGCGCTTGCCGCCATAGAAATAGCCATCGGCGGTGAACAGCACCTTGGGCGCGATCTGGCCAAAGCGGTCGAGCACGCCGTTGATCCCGAAATCCGGCGAGCACGAGGACCAGATGGCGCCGAGGCTCGCCGTCGCCAGCATCGCGATCACGGCCTCGGGCCGGTTCGGCACGAAACCGGCGACGCGATCGCCCTCGCCCACGCCTTCGGCGCGCAGCGCGGCGCGCAGCCGGCGCACCTCGTCGGCCAGCTCGGCGTAACTCAGCGTCCGCGTCGAGCCGTCCTCGCCACGGGCGATCAGCGCCGGGCGATCGTCGCGAAAGCGCAGCAGGTTCTGCGCAAAGTTGATCTCGGTGCGCGGGAAGAAACGGCAGCCGGGCATGCGCTCGAAGTGCTCGAAGGCAGGCGTCAGGTCGCCGGAGCCGCGGATGCCGCAGAACTCCCAGACCGCGGTCCAGAAGCGGTCGGGGTGCGCATTGGACCAGTCGTAGAGCGCCGGGTAGTCCGGCGCCTCGGCACCGAAGCGCTCGTGGACGAAGCGCATGAAACGCCTCATGTTGCTGCCTTCGACGCGATCGGCGCCGGGTGTCCACAATGGAGCGGTCATGGGGCCTCCGGGTACGTTCTGCATCCGCATAGCATGCCTTGCGCCGCCGCTGCCGGCATCGGTCATTCGGTCAGCATGCCGGCAAGCGTGTCGCCGGTATCCTTGACTGCACCCCGATGCCGAGGAGCCAGAGATGATCCGCAGCCTGCTCGCCGCCACCGCGCTGCTCGCCGCCAGCCATGCCGCGGCCGACCCCAGGGCCGAAGTCCATGCCGCCTGGGATGCCATGGTCGCCGCCAAGAGCTATCGTGCAAAAGTTGAAACCCAGGCCGCCGGCCAGACCTTCCAGCAGACCATCGAAGTGATCATCCCGGATCGCTTCCGCATGTCCGGCGGCCCGGGCGGCGACATGGTGCTGACGCCTGAAGGCGCCTGGATGAAGTTTCCCGGCCAGGACGCCTGGATGGAGGCCCCGGCCGGGACCACCCAACTCGCCCGGCAGTTCATGAGCCCGGAATTCATCGAGCAGGCGAAGGCAGGCATTACCGCCGTCGAGTCCCTGGGCAACGAGCAGATCGGCGGCCGTCAGGCCCGGGTCTACCGCGTCGACCAGGTGATGACGACCATGGGCGTTGAATCGAAGACCTCGACCCGGCTCTTCGTGGATGCCGACAGCGGCCGGCCGGTCCGCCAGGAGATCGATGGCGAGGCCATGGGCCAGAAGACGCGCACGGTGCAGGACATCACCTACGTCGAAGGTCTGGAGATCGTTGCGCCGAAATGAACAGGCGCGCCGCGGTGCGCCCGGGATTGAAAGCGGCAGCCCCCGTGGCGGGTCAATACATGCCAGGTGGGCGTCGAACGCTTGTCATTCGCGCCCCCGAGTCTTAGCGTTGCCGAGGCCCCCGGGCCACCGGGCGCTGGGGCAACGCGGATTCCGGAATCCACCGGGACCGTCACGAAGACCGGATGCGCGGCGACACGCCGTGTGCCGGAAGACCCAATGAGGCAATTCGGGAGAGACATCGCGATGAACAGCAAGATGATCAAGCCGGTTTCGCTGGCCGTGGGTGCGGCTTTCGTGGGCGGTCTCGCCCTCGGCAACGCGGCTTTTGCCGCCGATGGCCTGCAGGCCACCGACCTCGCGCAGGGCTACATGCTCGTCGACGACACCAAGAAGCCCGAAGAGGGCAAGTGTGGCGAAGGCAAGTGTGGCGAGGGCAAGTGCGGCGGCGAAAAGGCCAAGGAAGAGGGCAAGTGCGGCGAAGGCAAGTGCGGCGAGGGCAAGTGCGGCGGCGAGAAGGCCAAGGAAGAAGGCAAGTGCGGTGAGGGCAAGTGCGGCGGCGAGAAGGCCAAGGAAGAAGGCCGCTGCGGCGGCGCTGCCTGATGCTCCGCAAGCGTGCACCGTGATGGCCAGTCTGCCTGAACTCGGTGCCGGCCTCGGGCTCCGGCGCAGCATGCTGCCGGAGCTCGATGCCGCGGCCGGCCTCGAGAAGTCCGTGGACTTCTTCGAGGTCGCGCCGGAGAACTGGCTGGGCATTGGCGGTCGCCTCGGCAAGGCTTTCCGCCGTTACACCGAGCGCTTCCCCTTCATCTGCCACGGCCTGTCGCTGTCGATCGGCGGCCCGGATCCGCTCGACGAGATCTTCCTGCAGCGCCTGCGCGGCTTCCTCGACGAGCACGGCGTGCTGCTCTACAGCGAGCACCTGTCCTGGTGCAGCGACGGCGCACACCTCTACGACCTGCTGCCGATCCCCTTCACCGAGGAAGCGGTTCGCCACGTCGCCGGACGCGTCCGCCGCGCCCAGGAGATCCTCGGACGCCGCATCGCGATCGAGAACGCCTCGTACTACACGCCACTGGCCACCGAGATCGGCGAGACCGAATTCCTCCGCGCCATCCTCGACGAGGCCGACTGCCTGCTCTTGCTCGACGTCAACAACGTCTACGTCAACAGCATCAACCACCGCTACGACGCCCGCGCCTTCATCGATGCGCTGCCGGCCGAGCGGATCGCTTACCTCCACATCGCTGGCCATTACCGCGAGGCCGAGGACCTGATCGTCGACACCCACGGGGCAGATGTCATCGACCCGGTGTGGTCGCTGCTCGAATACAGCTACGGGCGCATCGGCCGTCGACCGACCCTGCTCGAGCGCGACTTCAACATCCCGCCACTGCCGGAGCTGCTGGCCGAACTGGGTGAGGTGCGCAGGCGCCTGCCCGAGCTGACCGCGAAACAGCGCCATGTCGCTGCGTGAGGCGCGCCAGCTCGAGCTGGCACGTCACCTGCGCGACCCCGCCGCCCATCCGGCGCCGGCAGACCTCGAGGATCGCCGTGTCGGCATCTATCGCGATCTTCTGATCAACAACGTCACCAGCCTGCTCGGCGGCACCTTCCCGGTGATCCGGCGCCTGCTGGGAGACGAGGGCTGGCGCGCGCTGGTCCGCCGTTTCTATGCGACGCACGCATCGCACACCCCGCTCTTCCATGAACTCGGCTCGGAGTTCGTGCGCTTCCTCGGCGAACACCCCGAACTCTGGCAAGACCGCCCCTTCCTGCACGAACTGGCTCACTACGAATGGGTGGAGCTGGCACTCGAACTGGCCGATGCGGAGCTGCCTGACGCCAATCCGGCCGGCGACCTGCTCGCCGGCATCCCGCTGCCCTCGCCCTTCGCCTGGCTGCTCGGCTACCGCTTCCCCGTGCACCAGATCCGCCTGGATTTCCAGCCCACCGAGGCGCCGGGCCAGGCGAGTTGGCTGCTGGTGTACCGCAACCACACCGACAAGGTGCAGTTCCAGGCACTCGAGCCGCTCGCCGCTCGGCTGCTGGCGCTGGTGCAGGAAGACAGCGGCGCGACGGGCGAGGAACGGGTGCAACAGCTGGCCGCCGAGGCCGGCATCACCGACATTGATCCGCTGCTCGTCAATGCCCGCGCGCTGCTCGAAGGCTGGCGCACGCGCGAGGTGATCCTCGGCACGCGCATGTAGCCCGCGTTGACCGCCGCAGGCGGGCTACGCGGGTGCTTGCCGGAAGATCACGCGGGTAGCGCCTGCGGCGCAACCCGCGCTACCGGGGCGGCACTGCCCACACCAGCAGCGCCAACCCTCAACGCAAGCCCGTTCCACCCAGGCACGAAGGCTCGCTCGCCAGCGCCTGCGCCAGCGCCGCCTTGGGCGGCAGGCCTTCGCGACGGATGTCGGCATAGCTGCTCTTGCACGCGGCCGGGCAGCAGGGCGCGCCGTCGGCCCAGGGCGGGCTCGCGGTGCAGGTCGGGATCTCGACGATGCAGGCCTCACCCGACAGGCCCGTCGATGCCAGACAGGCATCGAAGACGGCCTGGCAGCGCAAGGCCAGCGCCGAGCGCGTGCGCGGATCGTTGAGCAGGCTGCGAATGCCGTCACGGAACTCGATGATGGTGCCGTCGGGCAGCAGCGCGCGTTCGACGACTTCGCCATCGCGGCCTGACCAGCAGCCATGGAGGGCGTCCGACAGCCTCCAGTGCTTCAGCTCGGCCGCGCGCCCACGCACGCGCGGCGGCTCGCGCATCAGGCCGAGCGCGGCGCGCTGCATCGGCTGCAGCTCACCCGGGAACTCGCCTTGCTGCCATTCCCCGCCCGCGCCACACAGCGGCTCGATGTCCGGTCCACCGGGCGGGGTGATCGCCTCGATGCTCAGGGTGTGCGTCCGGTCGGAAGGGCCGCAGGGCTCATCCGAATAGCTCACCGCGCCATCGTCGGCGGTGCACTTGTAGACCTCGGCGGCCAGCGCCACCTGTCCGTTCAGCAGCAGGCCCGCCAGCAGCCACCATCGTCTCATGACCCGTCTCCCGAACACGCGAGCCGCAGTATCGCCCACGCCACCGTCAATCCGGCACCGCCAGCGCCAGCGTTTCCTTGACCTCTTCCATCACCGCATAACTGCGTGAACCCGAGACATGCGGCAAGGTCAGCAGGGTCTCCCCGAGCAGCCGCCGGTAGGCGCCCATGTCGGCCACGCGAGCCTTGATCAGGTAGTCGAAATCACCCGAGACCAGGTGGCATTCGAGCACCTGCGGCAACTCGACCACCGCCTGCTTGAAGGCATCGAAGACGTCCTTGCTGGTGCGCACCAGGCGAATCTCGACGAAGACCAGCAGGTCGGCGCCCAGCCGCGCCGGATCGAGGCGCGCGTGATAACCGGTGATGAAGCCTTCGTCCTCGAGCTTCTTGACCCGCTCCAGGCAGGGCGTCGGTGACAGGCCGACGCGGCGTGCGAGTTCGACGTTGGCCAGCCGGCCGTCCTGCTGGAGTTCCCGCAGGATCCGCCGGTCAACCCTATCCAATTGATTCTTATGGATTTTCTGCTTTCTCATGGAGTTTCATGCTCCAGAAACACGCATCGACAGCAGAAGATAGCGCCAATCCGTCATCAACAGCACAACAGTCTTTGATTGCCGAAATAGACTTCGCTTCCGTCCTGTCATGGCGCCTGCACACAGCCAATCCGGCTGTTGCGCCGCAACATGGCCGGCCCACCCCACCCGGAGGCAGCAACCATGTTGATCGGCGTTCCCAAGGAAATCAAAAACCACGAATACCGCGTCGGCATGGTGCCGTCATCGGTCCGCGAACTGGTGCTGCACGGACACCGGGTGGTGGTGCAGACCCAGGCCGGCAGCGGCATCGGCTTCTCCGACGACGATTACGTCGCCGCCGGCGCGACCGTCCTCGCCACCGCCGAAGAGGTCTTCGCCCAGGCCGAGATGATCGTGAAGGTCAAGGAGCCGCAGGCCGTCGAGCGCGCCCGCCTGCGCGAGGGCCAGGTGCTCTTCACCTACCTGCACCTGGCACCCGACCTGCCGCAGACCGAGGATTTGATCAAGTCCGGTGCCACCTGCATCGCCTACGAGACCGTGACCGCGACCAATGGCGGCCTGCCGCTGCTGGCGCCGATGTCCGAGGTCGCCGGCCGCATGTCGATCCCGGCCGGCGCGACTGCGCTGCAGAAGGCCAACGGCGGCCGCGGCATGCTGCTCGGTGGCGTCCCGGGCGTGGCCCCGGCCAAGGTCGTGATCCTCGGCGGCGGCGTGGTCGGCGCGAATGCCGCGCTGATGGCGGTCGGCATGGGTGCGCGCGTCGTGGTCCTCGATCGCAACGTCGACGTGCTGCGCCGCCTGGTCGCCCAGTTCGGCACCCGCATCGAGCCGGTGTTCTCCAGCGCCGACGCCGTCGAGGCCGCGGTGCTGAGCGCTGACCTGGTGATCGGCGGCGTGCTGATCCCCGGTGCCGCGGCGCCCAAGCTGGTCAGCGCGGAGATGGTCAAGCGCATGAAGCCGGGCGCGGCGGTGGTGGACGTCGCCATCGATCAGGGCGGCTGCTTCGAGACCGCGCACGCGACCACCCACGCCGACCCGACCTACATCGTCGACGAGGTCGTGCACTACTGCGTCGCCAACATGCCCGGCGCCGTGCCGCGCACCTCCACCTTCGCGCTCAACAACGCCACCCTGCCCTTCATCCTCGACCTGGCGAACAAGGGTGCGAAGCGCGCGATGGCAGAGAACATCCACCTCTTGCACGGCCTCAACGTGCACGCCGGCAAGGTCACCTACCAGCCGGTGGCCGAGGGCTTCGGCTTCGAATACGTGCCGGCAGAGAAGGCCCTGGGTCTCTGAGACCGACGCGCCGGCGGCTGCCCCGCGCATCCGCCGGCGCGGCTCATCCGCGGTCGGTGACGGCCTTGCCCTTCGACGACTTGCGCTGCCGTTCCCACTGGCGATGCGCTTCTGCCATCGCCAGGTAACGCGGATGCCGGTGCAAGGGGTCAAGGGCCGGATTGTTCGCCATGGCGTTGAAGGTCACCGGTCCGAATAGCGCCATCACCCGTTCCAGGTGATCGAGGGCGCGCTCGGGATCGCCAGCGCGCACATAGGCGACGGCGAGCGCGTTGCGCACGCCGCTCTCGGACCAGACATCGCGCGGTGCGCTTTCGACCCAGTCCTGCTCGGCTGCCCGCACGCCCTCCAGGTCTCCGAGCATCCCGGGCAAGTCGCAGGGGTAGTAGAAATAGAAGCCGGTCGAGGACCAGCCGCCCGGATACGGGTCTTCGAGCGCATCCAGCCGAGCCTTCAGCTGTCGCAGCGACCGCTGCGCGGCCTCGGTCTGCCCGGTCGCCAACAGGCCCTCGGCGCGCGCCATCGCGTAGTTCTCGGGAAACTTCGGGAATTGGCGCAGCCGTTCCGGCCACAGCTCAGGCGACAGCGCCTTCTCGATGCGTGCCGGATCGCGGCTGGCCAATGCGATGCGGAAGGGCAGCGCGGCGTAGAAGTCGTTCGGACCGGTGATCGCTGCCCAGGCCGCCTCCACCTTGCCCCGGTTGAGAGCTTCTTCGGCGGCATGCGTCGGCAGATCCACACCCAGCTCGATGGCACGCTGGCGCGGAATCTCCGAAGCCTCGAGTTCGCCCAGCGTGAGCAGGGTATTCGACAACTCGAGCAAGGTATCGGTATTCGCCGGATCGAATTCGAGCGAGCGGCGGAAGGCCTCGATGGTGCCCTCAAAGCGCCCGTCGCGGCGTGCGACCAGGCCGCGCGCGTACCAGGCCTCGGCATGGCCTGGCACCCGTGCAATGACCCGCGCGAGCATGGCCTCGGCGCGGTCGTAATCGAGCTCGCCCCAATAGTGCTGGTAGGCCTGGGCCATCCAGGTCTCGATGGCGTCCGGCGCCAGCGCGATCGCCTGTGCCGTGGTGGCCTTGGCCGCCTCGCGCATGCTCTGGTCGGCATAGCCGTACCAGTACAGGGCGAACTGGATGCGGGCCTTGCGGGCATGGGCCTCGGCGAAGGCGGGATCGAGCGCAATGGCGCGGTCGTACTGCACCAGCGCGGAAGCGAAACGCTCGGGAGTGGCCAGGTCGTTGGCCGACAGCAGCTTGGCCTGCAGGAAGGCCTCGTAGGCCTTGAGGTTCTCGGTGGAACCGGTGGCCAGCGCGGTGGCCTCGGCATCGCTGAGCGCCGCACTGGTGGCGGCCGCGACGGCCTGGGCGATTTCACCCTGGATCGCGAAGATCGTCCCGGTGCTGAGCTTGCGGTCGTAGCGCTCGGCCCACAGGTGCAAATCGGTCGCACCCTGGATCAGCTGCACGTTGATCAGGACCTGGTCACCCGAGCGCTGCACCGCGCCTTCGAGCACCACCGCCGCCCCGAGTTCGCGGGCGATTTCGGGCACCGACAGCGTGGTGTCGGCATAACGCATCATCGAGGTGCGCGAGATCACCTTGAGGCCCGATACCTTGGCCAGCTGGGTCAGCAGGTCGTCGTGCAGGCCCTCGGCCAGGAAGGCGTCCTCGGGCAGCACGCTGCGATTGCGGAAGGGCAGCACGGCGACCAGGTTGGCGGAGACCTGTGCCGCCGTGGTCGCCGGCGCCGGCGATGCAGCGACCGCGGCCGGCGGCATCCTGCCGAACCAGAGCTTTTCCGCCACGAAATAGCCGACGGCCAGCAGCAACAGGCCAATGATCAGGCGGTCCTGCAGGCGCTGGCGCGGGTACCCATGATGCCCACCCTGCGGCACCGCCAGGTCCGGAATCCGCCGCGAGCGGCGTTCGGGCCCCTGGTAGCCCGGGTCCGTCTCTTCGTCGAGTTCATCCTCCCGACGCAGGCCCTCGGGCGTCAGCTCGTAGATCCAGGAGACCACCAGCGCGGGCACGAGACCGAGCGCGAGCAGCACCACGATGGTCTGCAGCACCCAGTCCGGCGTGTGGAAGATCGGCAGCAGCGTTTCCGCGACCTGGACCACCAGCCAGGCCGACACCAGGTACAGGCCGGCCATCCTGAAGACATTGCGACGCTTGAGTTCGGCCAGGAAGCGCAAGGCGCATCGTCTCCATTGGCGCGGTGGCCGGTGGCCAGATGCTAGCGCGCCATGGACACGGCGCAGTGCAGTCCAGATGATCGCAGGCCTCGCCCCAGCATCAGGAGACCCGTCCATGCGCAACGTCCCGTTGATCCTCGCGCTGGCGGCCCTGCTTGCCGCCGGCTGCTCGCGCGCGCCTGAGCTTCCCGGCAGCAGCGGGCAACCGGGTTCGGTGGTGCAACAGATTCATGCCGACGCTGCGAAAGCTGCCGATCTCTCCGATCCGGCGAGCTTTGCCGACGCCCGCCGCGGCTTCGTCGCGGCCCCGGAAGGACAGATCCTCGATGCCGAGGGCAGGGTGATCTGGGACTTCGAGGCCTTCGACTTCATCGACGACGATGCGCCGCCCACCGTTCATCCCAGCCTCTGGCGCCAGGCGCGACTCAACAACCACATCGGCCTGTTCCAGGTCAGCGAGCGGATCTGGCAGGTACGCGGCTTCGATCTCGCCAACATGACCCTGATCGAGGGCGACACCGGCCTCATCGTCGTCGACGCGCTGACCGCACGCGAAACCGCCGCCGCCGCGCTCGCTTTCGCCCGCCAGCATCTGGGCGACCGGCCGGTGTCCGCGCTGATCTACACCCACAGCCATGCCGACCACTTCGGCGGCGCACTGGGCGTGCTGGACCCGGAGGACGCGAAGTCACGCCAGGTGCCGGTGGTGGCACCCGCCGGCTTCCTCGAGGAAGCGACCAGCGAGAACGTGCTGATGGGCACGGCGATGGTCCGCCGCGCGGCCTACATGTATGGCAGTCGATTGCCGCGATCGCCGCAAGGGCTGGTCGACACCGGCCTCGGCAAGGCGGTCGCCTTCGGCCGCGTCGGCCTGCTGCCGCCGACCGACGTCATCCAGGGCCAGAGCGAGGAGCGCTTGCTCGACGGCGTGCGCTTCGTCTTCCACAATGTGCCCGGCAGCGAGGCGCCCTCGGAGTTCACCTTCGCGCTGCCGGATCTGAAGGCCTACTGCGGCGCCGAGCTGATGGGCCACACGCTGCACAACCTCTACACCCTGCGCGGCGCCAAGGTGCGCGACGCGCTGAAGTGGACGCGCTACCTCGACGAGGCGCTGGGGCATGTTGCCGGTGCCGAGGTGGTGTTCAACCAGCACCACTGGCCGGTCTGGGGCGAGGCCGGCATCCGCGATTTCATCGAAAAGCAGCGCGACACCTACAAGTTCATTCACGACCAGACGGTCCGGCGCATGAATGCGGGCCAGAACGCCGCCGAGATCGCCGAGACGCTGGCGCTGCCGGATGCGCTGCAGGACCACCTCAACGTGCGCGGCTATTACGGCACCGTGCGCCACAACGTGAAGGCGGTCTACCAGTTCTACCTCGGCTGGTTCGACGCCCATCCTGCCAATCTCGATCCGCACCCACCGGTCGCGGCCGCGCAACGCTATGTGGCGGCCTTGGGCGGACCAGAGGCCGTCGTGGCCAAGGCGCAGGCTGCCTACGATGGCGGCGACTACCGCTGGGCCAGCGAGTTGCTCAAGCACGCCGTTTACGCCGACTCCGACCACGCGGCCGCACGCGAACTGCTGGCGCAGAGTTTCGAGCAACTCGGCTACGCCAGCGAGTCCAGCACCTGGCGCAACTTCTACCTCAGCGGCGCGCTGGAGCTGCGCGTGGGCGGGCCGGAAACCGGCATGGACCGGGCGACGATGATCGACCTGCTGACCCACACACCGGGCGAGCGCTTCCTCGAGGCGATGGCCGCCTCGCTCGATGCCGAGGCCGCCGGCGATCTCGCGCTGACGATCAACCTCGTGTTCGCTGACCAGAACGAAAGCCATGTGCTGAGGCTTGCCAACGGCGTGCTGCACCATCGCCAGGGCGCGCCCGATCCGGAGGCCAACGCGACGCTGACGCTGAGCAAAGCTTTCTTCCTGCGCATGGTCACCGGTGGCGCCGGCGCCGCCGACCTGTTGACCTCGGACGAGGTCGAGATCACAGGCAGCACCATCGACCTCGGTCGCTTCCTGCGCCTGATCGACAAGCCGGCGGGGACCTTTCCGATCGTGACGCGCTGAGGGTCGGCGCTCAGGCCACGCCGAGACCCCGCGCCGAAAAGGGCGCCAGCACCTCCGGCCGCACGCCCGACAGTGCCCAGCCAGCCAGCGCCTCGCCGAGCGCCGCCGAGTGCTTGAAGCCGTGGCCGGAGCAGGCCGAGGCGATGATCGGCCCGCCTGCTTGCAGCCGGTCGACCAGGAAGCGCGCACCGGGAGCCTCGGTGTAAAGACAGGTCGCCGTGCGCCGCACCCGCGCTGACACGCCACGCAATCGGCCCGCGACATGGCGCGCGTGCATCGCGGCGGATTCGG
This sequence comes from Lysobacterales bacterium, assembly GCA_024710675.1. Classification (GTDB taxonomy): domain Bacteria; phylum Pseudomonadota; class Gammaproteobacteria; order Xanthomonadales; family SZUA-5; genus JANJUH01. The sequence goes on along the minus strand of JANJUH010000311.1, from coordinate 8,440 downwards.
CTGCGCGCACGCTGCGCTCGACGCGGTCCGTATCGCAGGGCGCATCGAGCTCGGTGGCCACCTTGACGCCGCCGCCGAGGTCCGGGAAACCGTAGAACACCTCACCCGGCGCCGGTCCCCAGTTCCAGATGAAGATCGGGAAGCGCTCCTCGGCGTAGTCGCCCGCCGACTCCGGCTCGAACCAGTGCAGCACCTGGCGCGTGACCCTGAGTGGCGGCGCGGCCGCGCCGAGCAGCCCGGGTAGCCACGCGCCGACCGCCAGTACCGCGCCACGAGGGCGATAGCTCGCGCGATCGGTCTCGACCCGCAGCCCGCGCCCATCGACCTGCCAACCGAGCAGCCGCTCGCCCGTCTGCACGCGTGCGCCACGCTCCTGCGCCAGCGCCAGTTGTGCCGCGACGCATTCCTCGGGGCGCAGGTAGCCGGCCTCGGGCTCGAAATAGCCACGCTCATCGCCGGCGAGACCGAACTGCGGCCAGCGCGCAGCGATCGCCGGTGCACCGAGCAGCTCGTGGGCGATCCCGTGCGCGCGCGCCACCGCTAACGTGTTGTCGAAGAACCCCGTTTGCCCGTGCATCGGGCTCGCAGCGTCCCTGCGCGCCAGCACCAGCCCGCCACAGGCGCGATACAGCGACCGCCCGCTCGCCGCCTCCAGCTCACGCCACAGCGCATGCGAGCGCCGCACCAGCGGCACGTACTCGGCGCCCTCGCCGATCGCCAGCCGCGTGATCCGGCTCTCGCCGTGGGTCGAGCCGTGGATATGCGGTGGCGCAAGGCGGTCGATACCGAGCACCGCCATGCCCTGCCCCGCCGCGTGCAGCAGCGTCGCGCTGCCGACTGCGCCGAGGCCGATGACGAGGAGGTCGGGGGTGCGCTCAGGCATACGCCACGGAGGTCACCAAATGCGCACCCTGCCCTTGCGTCGGGCCATCACCGGGCAGCCGACTCGGCCGCGACGGGATCTCTTGCCGCCGCCAAGGCCTTCTCGATCACCGCCACTCTCCCCTTCAGGTTCGCGTGCGCCGAATTCACATGCGAATACTGGTTGCGAAGTTCCCTCTGCACGACCGGATCGGCGCGCAGGACCGCTGCCGTCGCCTCGATCTGCGCGGCGTCGATTGCGAGCTGACAGTCCGCCATGAAGCCCACGATCTGCCCCAGTGCATCGCGCACATCGCTGCAACCCACCCGAAGCGCCTTCTGCACGGGCAAGGGGATCAGCGCACGGACCCGATGGCGGTAGGCCGAACGGTTCAGCGTATCGAGGACGTTGCGCGCGGTGTCGAAGGCGAAATAGGCAGCGGCGTGGCTCGCCAGGCCCGGCTCGAGCAAGCCCGTGTGGCCAGCGGAAACAACCTCATCCCAGGTGGCGCTCGACGGCGGGCTGTAGACGATCTCGCTGGCCCGGTAGAGGTGGACCACCAGGTCCTCCGCACGCGATTGCGGGTCAGCGAGCAGCGCATCGCCGCGCTCCACGCTGTCCAGTACCGCTCCGTAGTAGTCCGCCAAAGCCTGGCCCGTGGCGCGGTCTTTCTCCAGATCGGCCAACAGTCGCGCGGCGTAGGCACGTCCCAGTCGTTCGTCCGCCAGCGCCTCGTTCCAGTTTGCCACCTGGATACCGACAAACACGCCGATCACGACGATTACAAAGTCGATGCCGACCGCCGTCCAGTTCTGGTCGCGCAGGTGTTCGATGACTCGACGCAGCAACATCGGTCGCTCCCGCGGCGCATCGGCCGCATGGTGGTTCAGGGGGATCGTCGCCCTTCACCGACTGGCGGAAGGGTTCTGACAAGCCGAAGGTCTTTCTTCAAGCCGGCCCGATGCAGCCTTGCCAGGTGGGCCCGATTGGGTTGCTTGCGGGCAGCGGTGTGCTTCATGTCAGCACCCGCAGGCCTCGAACTGCGGCGAAATCGCGATCGTGGGTGATCAATCCTTCAGCGTTGATCGCCAGTGCGCTGGCCAGTTGGATCGCATCGGGAAGCTTCAGTCCGTACTGACCGCGCAGCCGGGCTGCGCTCTCGGCAATGTCGCTGGTCAGGTCAACCACCTGCCATGCCTCGAGCACGGTCCGATAGCGTCGGGCGAGCAACTCCTCTCCGGCCTTGAGGGGGCCGGCCAACACTTCGGCGATCGTGATCGTGGTCACGGCCAGCAGCAATTCGCCTTTGTCGTGCCGCTGGAACAGCGGTACAAAGTGGTCGGCGAAGCGCGGGTTGCCCTCGAGCACGTAGATGATGGGCGCGCTATCCACCAGCAGCAGCGCGCCCATCGGCAAGGAGTCAGCGTTCAACGACTCCATTCGTCGCGGAGATCCGCCAGGGTCTTGCGACTGTCCGCCCCCCACAAGCGACGACCGCTACCCGCCAGCGGCAGCAGCGATGCCTGCCGGGTCGACTGGATCGCGGCAACCGGAACCACGGCGGCGATTTCGCGACCATGGCGCGTGATCACCGTGATCTGGCCGCCCGCCGCTGCCGCGAGAATGGCGGGAAGCTGTTGGCGCGCTTCTTCGGCGCCCTTGCTCTCACGTTTGCCGGATACCTTCATGCCGCCAACTGTACAGACCGTACGCATTTCAGTCAAAGGGGAGTCACAGCTCGCGCAGGCGCCATCACGCAGCGTCCAGCTCGACATCGATGCGCTGCTTGAGATCGACGCAGGCGGTTCGCAACTGGGCCAGGATGCCGGTCATCAGGTAGGCCGAGTCCATCCAGTAGCGGAGTTCCACGATCAGCCCCGGTGCCTCGGCATAGCGGCGCAGCACCGCAGTGGCCGCTTCCTCGTCGATCGGGGCCGCGCATTCGGTGGTCGTGGCCGTGCGGATGTCGACGATCCTGAAGCACTCGCTGGAGATGTGGCGCGCCACGCGATGCGGCGTCAGCCCTCGCACGTGGCTGCGGTACTCGGGATTGAGGCGCAGGATGTAGTCGGCTCGCGGCAGGATGCCGCTGACGTAGTACTCGGTGAGCGCTGCACGCAGCTGGGTATCGCGCACCAGTCCGAGTTCGCCGGCCGACCGCATCTCCTGGTAGGTGATGTCCACTGGCGAATAAGGGAGGATGCGGCTGGCCTGAAAGAACGCGAGCACCGTCTGCCAGGCCGAGCCATCGGCCAGCGTGCCGTCCTCGGCCCAAGCCAGTGCTTTTTCGCCGAACTGGATCGATCGATTCACGTAGGCCAGCCGCTGGTCGATCGACGCCAACTCCTGCTCGAGGTCGCCGGAGAGCCGCACGAGGAAATCCCGTGCGCGCTGGTCTTCCAGCCGCTCCTCGTTCCAGTTCGCGACCTGGATACCGACGAACACGCCGATCACGACGATCAAGAAATCGATCGAGATCGCCGTCCAGTTCTGTTCGCGAACGTGCTGGATCACCCGGCGCAGCAGCATGGCTGTCCCTCCTCGCGTGAGCGCGTTCGGCTCCACCCGGCCGATCGATCGATCATCGCGCAACGCCAGGATCGTCGCATTCGAATCCGCTGTCGCCCAGCGGCCGGCATTGCGGCGGAAAGCCGTGCCCACGCCTATAGGCCGGGACGTTCTGCCGCTCCAGCAGTCGCTTGAAGGCGGGGGACGCACGCAGGCCGACGTGGCTTGGACTCCAGTGACCGACGGCAGCGGCGATATTCGGGGCCTCTGCCGCGAGCGCATGGTCGCGCAGCAGCAAGGCCCAGCAATACTGTTCTCCCTCGAAGCGATTCCTTCGGATCATGGCGGCAACGTCGCCCAGCGCCTTGCCTTCTTCGATGAGGGCGAGCAAGGCTTGCTGCATCTCGAGCGGCGTGTCGCGTTCCCGCATCATCAGCATCGCAGCGAGCCGGTCGCCGCGACGGATCAGTGGCTCGTAAAAGTTGGGGTACAGGTTTGCATTGAATCCTGTCACGACGCCCTGTTCGAGCAAGCTGAGCGCCTCATCGGTCCGACCCAGCAGCAGGATCGCCTGCGCCTTGTGGCGCACGCAGTTGCCGTAGGCGGGATCGATTTCCAGGCATCGATCGAAGCTCTCGATCGCACGATCGAAGAAGCCGAGCAGGGCCAGGGTGGCACCGCGGATGATGTAGGCCGTGGCGTTCTGCGGATCGGCGGCAAGCGCGCGCTCGAGCATGTCCAGTGCAGCGGCGTGGTCGGCCACGTCGCCATCGCGCGCCACGAGCGCACGCGCGACCCAGGGCATCGACAGGCTGGAGTCCAATGCCAGCGCACGCTCGGCTGCCTCTGCCGATCGTGCCAGCAGGGCCCGCCTCCGATCGCCGCTGTAGTTGCCCCAGTCGACCTCGAGCGCACTGGCCAACGCCAGCCCTTCCCAGCCGCGGGTGAAGTCCGGATCGAGTCTCACCACCCGCTCGAACAGGGGCACCCATTGCCGGAACTCGGTGCGCGTGAGCAGCAGTTCGCGGGCCCTCAGATACAACTCATAGGCATCGAGATTCTCGGTATCGGCTTCCACCGACACCTCCATGCTCGACGCTTCCTCGCCCAGCGTGCCGCGCAGCGCGTCCACGATCGCGTTGGCGATTTCTTCCTTGATGGCGAAGATGTCGCGCAGTTCGCGATCGAAGGTTTCCGACCAAAGGTGGCGATCCTGGGCCGTGTCGATCAACTGCGCCGTGATGCGCACTCGTTCGCCGGACTTGCGCACGCTGCCTTCGAGCACATGGGCCACGCGCAATTCGTCGCCGATCGCGGAGGCACTCATCTCGCGGCCCTTGTAGGCGAAGGAAGAGGTCCGCGAGGCCACGCTCAGACCCTCGACCTTCACCAGCACATTGAGCAGTTCCTCCGAGATGCCGTCGGAAAAATGCTCGTTGTGCTTGTCCGCGCTCATGTTGACGAAGGGCAGGACGGCGATCGAGTTGGGGTCGATGGCGGCGGCCGGCGCGGGCCCGTCGGCAAGTGCACTCGACTGCAGTTCCGCCATGCCCGGCGCGTCGGCGATGGGGACCGGCGCGTCAGGAACAGGAGTCCGCGGCCACCAGCGATCGGCCACGAGCAGCGCGATCAGCACGAGCACGCCCAAAAGGGTGAGCCGGTCCATCCGGCGACCGATGTCGGCGCCGACCGATTCGCCCGGCCGCACGTCGGCTCGCGCTTGAGGCCCTCGGGAGTCAGCTCGTACAACCACGAGAACACCAGCGCCGGAACAAAGCCGATCGCCAGGAGCGCAAGCACGGTCCGTCCCACCCGGTCCGGCGCCCCGAGCATCGGCAGGACCGTGCCGGCGACCTGCGTGACCAGCCACGCGCCGACCAGGTACAGACCCGCCATGCGGATGACGTTGCGGCGCTTGAGTTCGGCGAGGAAGGGCAAGGCGGGCTCGACCACAGGGAAACGGGACTTTCGATGTTGGCGCGCCTGAACCGGATCGCAGCGCGCGGACCAGGGCTGGGCCTATCGTCTCACCTGCATTCGAAGTCATCGCTCCCGATCGGCGCGCAGAACGGCGGCCAGCCGCGCTCCGCCCACCAGGCGGGCAGGTTCAGCTCCTTCACGAGCGCCTTGAATCGCGGGTCCGTGCGCGTGGGCGCCAGTTGCGGCAGCCAGATCCACTCATTCATGGCCTCGCCTTTCGCGGCATCGGCCAGAGCCAATCGCAATGGAAGCTGCGACTCGCCCAGGTGGGCCGCCACCGACCACAGCATCACCCACTGCACCAGGGGCACACGGCGGCCGCCACTCGCAGCCTCCATCCGTTCGGCAATCGCAGGAAGCGTGGCGCGCGCTGCCGCGGCGTCCGGCTCCCGCAGCGCAGCGATCAGCGCTGCCGCCTCCGCACCGAGCAGCTCGGCCATCCGCTCGATCTGGCGGACCGCCAGCTCCTTCTCGCCACGCAGCAACAGAATCTCGACCGCCCGTCCCCCCGTCCACTGGGCGTTGGCGTCGGGATCGAGCGCGACTTGCAGCGCCTCTTCCAGGCGCCCGTTCATGATCAACGCGGAGATGTGGGCGTCGCGCAAGGGCGCCAGCAGCGGATCGAGTGCGAAACCCCGGCTGGATTCCTCGAGCATCCGTCCGAAATCGCCCACCGAGCCATAGAACTCGGCGGTGTTCTCCAGCAGGTTCGAGGACTGCGGATCGAGTGCACGCGCCCGCTCGAACAAGGTCTCGGCTTCGAACCACTCGTAACGGTCTCGGTGCACGCTCGCGAGCGCGATCAGCCCGTCGACATTGTCCGGGTCGATGGCCAGCGCCTTGCGTGCCGCGGGCTCGGCCTCATCGTCATCCCCGAAGGACTGGAAGGCGATGGCCAGCGAGGCCCAGGCCGGGGCGAAGCCGGGATCGGCCTCGGTCGCCCGTTGCAGCCAGTCCAGCGCCTGTGCGCGGTCGCGCTGGCGCAGGTACGTCCGCCCGCGCAGGAACAGGTCATAGGCCTCCAGGCTGGCGGCACGTTGCGGCACGGCGTCGATGCGCGTCGCGTCGCCAGATCCGCCATCGCCCATGATGGGCGCGGGGCGTTCGCCCAGGCTCGAAGCCAGCCGGTCGGCAATCGAGTTGGCGATCTCGTCCTGGATGACGAAGACATCGGCGAGCTTGCGATCGAACTTCTCGGACCACAGGTGCAGACCGGTGTCGACACGGATCAGCTGGGCGGTGACCCGGATGGCATCGCCGCTGGAGCGCACGCTGCCCTCCAGCACGAGGCCGACGCCGAGTTGCGCACCGATGTCGCGCACGTCCCGGTGCTGGTCCTTGAAGGCAAAGACGGAGGTGCGGGCCGCCACCGAGATGCCGGGGACCTTTACCAGCGCGTTGATGATTTCCTCGGTGATGCCGTCGGAAAAATAGCCCTGCTCCGGATCGTCGCTCATGTTGACGAAGGGCAGCACGGCGATGGTCGGGCTGAGTTCGCCGGCCGCCGCGCCCGCTGCCGTCGCTGCGGGCAGGTCCGTCGCCGGGGCCGCGGAGGTCAACGCAGCAGACTGCGTGTCCGTTGCTCCCGGTGTGGAGGCCGGCCACCAGCGATTGGCGGCAATGACAGCGATCACGGCCAGCATGCCAACCATCAGCAGCCGGTCCATGCGCTGGCGGGTGGACGCGACGAAGGCATCTGCGGATCCCTCCCCGCTGTCGCGCCGCAGACCCTCCGGCGTCAGTTCGTAGACCCACGAGAACACCAGCGCCGGCACAAAGCCGAGCGCCAGCAACGCGACCAGAACCTTCATCACCCAGCCGGGCGCCTCGAACACCGGCAGCAGCGTCGCCGCGACCTGGGTGGCCAGCCAGGCGCCGACCAGGTACAGACCCGCCATGCGGATGACGTTGCGGCGCTTGAGTTCGGAGAAGAACTTCATCGTCGGGATGATGCCACGCGGGCAGAGCGCGGCTCCGATTTCGGCGCGGGCCTTACCATGCCGGGCGTGTCCGAATGTCGGCGACTCGCCAGCTCGAGGCTCGGCGCCTGCGTCCGCCGCGCTGGTGGAGCCTGCGCAGGCTCAGGCCTTGTCGAGGTGCAGGTCGAATCGGCCGGCCGGCACCGCATCGGCATCGGCGGCGGCGAAGGCGACCACGAGCTGCGCGCGACCGGCCTCGTCGAGCTTGCCGAGGATTCGGTCTTCCGTGTTCAACGGCTCGCCGGCGAAGTACATCTGTGTGGTCAGCTCGCGATGTGCTGCGTGCGTGACCTTGAAGTGCACGTGCGGCGGCCGTGACCAGCCACCGCCGACCGGGTAAGCACCCGGCACGATGGTGCGCACGCGGTAGCGGCCCTCGGCGTCGGTCAACAGCTTCGCATAACCCTGGAAGTGCGGATCCAGCGGCGCGGGATTGCGGTCGTCGGGGTGCGCATAGCGGCCGTGGTGATTGGCCTGCCAGACGTGCACCAGGGCCCCGGCAATTGGCGTCCCGTCGGCGCCGTGCACCACGCCCTGGATGTCGACGACGCGTCCGGCGGCGCGCTCGTCGTGGCCATCGAGCTGCGTGAGGTCGAAGTCTGCCTCGGCCGGATCGCCGGGCGGAAAGAAGGGGCCTTCGGTCTGGTGCGGTGTCGCCGCGGCGAGCGGACGCATCCAGGCGAAGCCGGCCAGACTCAGGCCAGCGATGACGGCCTGACGGCGCAGGGGATCGTGGGTATCGGTCATCGACATGCTCCGTGCCGGGCGCCCGAGCATGCGCCCTTGCCATCGATCCTGCCCGGACTCCTGCGCAAGCGCTCGCCGATCAGCTGCCGGGCGTGGCGGGCGGACAGGCGAAGGGAATGGGTTCCGGCGCCCGCCGCTGCACCTGCTCGCGCTCGAGGACCTGCATCAACGAGGGGAAGGGCCCGGGATCGAACTGCGGATAGGCGAGGAAGCCGGCGAGCGCGTAGATGCGGCCGCTCTGCTCCAGCGGTTGCAGCAGCGCCTCTGCCTCGGCATCACGGCCCAGCAACATCAGCAGGTGCCAGCGCGTCGAGAGTTCGGCGGCGGCTGGATCCGCGAGCGCTGCCTCGACCGGCGCGCGACG
>JANJUH010000299.1 GCA_024710675.1 Lysobacterales bacterium | reverse complement strand
CGAGCCCAGCGTCGAGGACACCATCGCGATCCTGCGCGGGCTCAAGGAGCGTTACGCGCTGCATCACCGGGTCGAGATCACTGATCCGGCGATCGTCGCCGCCGCCACGCTCTCGCACCGCTACATCGCCGACCGCCAGCTGCCCGACAAGGCCATCGATTTGATGGACGAGGCGGCCAGCCGCATCCGCATGGAGATGGATTCCAAGCCCGAGGAGATGGATCGCCTCGAGCGCCGCCTGATCCAGCTCAAGATGCAGCGCGAGGCGCTGAAGAAGGAGAGCGACGAGGCCAGCAAGCAGCGCCTGAAGGAACTCGAGGAGCAGATCGACAAGCTCAGCCGCGAGTACTCGGACCTCGAGGAGATCTGGAAGGGCGAGAAGGCGGCGGTGTCCGGCGAGACCACGATCAAGGAGGCGCTCGAGCAGGCGCGCTACCAGTTCGAGGCCGCCAAGCGCGCGCAGGACCTCGCGAAGATGGCCGAGCTGCAGTATGGCCGCATCCCGGAGCTCGAGAAGCAGCTCGAGCAGGTGCGCGCGACCGAGCAGAAGGGCTTCAAGCTGCTGTCGAACAAGGTCACGGCCGACGAGATCGCGGAGGTGGTGTCGCGCTGGACCGGCATCCCGGTCTCCAAGATGCTCGAAGGCGAGCGCGAGAAGCTCTTGCGCATGGAGGATGAGCTGCACCGCCGCGTCGTCGGCCAGGAAGAGGCCGTGCGCGCGGTCGCCGATGCGATCCGTCGCTCGCGCGCGGGCCTGTCCGACCCGCGCCGGCCGAACGGATCCTTCCTCTTCCTCGGTCCCACCGGCGTCGGCAAGACCGAGCTGTGCAAGGCGCTCGCCACCTTCCTCTTCGACACCGAGGAGGCGATGGTGCGCATCGACATGAGCGAGTTCATGGAGAAGCACTCCGTGAGTCGCCTGATCGGCGCGCCGCCGGGCTATGTGGGCTACGAGGAGGGCGGCTACCTGACCGAGGCGGTGCGGCGCAGGCCGTATTCGGTGATCCTGCTCGACGAGGTCGAGAAGGCCCACCACGACGTCTTCAACGTGCTGCTGCAGGTGCTCGATGACGGTCGCCTGACCGATGGCCAGGGTCGCACCGTCGACTTCCGCAACACCGTGATCGTGATGACCAGCAACCTGGGCTCGCAGGTGATCCAGGAACTCGCCGGCGAGGAGAATTACGCGCGGATGAAGAACGCGGTGATGGACATCGTCGCCCAGCACTTCCGCCCGGAGTTCATCAACCGGCTGGACGAACTGGTGGTCTTCCACCCGCTCGACAAGGACGCGATCCGCCGCATTGCGCTGATCCAGACCGAGAGCCTGCGCCAGCGCCTGGCCGAGCGCGAGATCGGCTTCGAGCTGGACGACTCGGCGATCGCGCTCTTGACCAACTTCGGCTATGACCCGGTCTATGGCGCCCGGCCGCTCAAGCGCGCGATCCAGACGCTGATCGAGAACCCGCTGGCGAAGGAGGTGCTGGCCGGGAACTACGCGCCGCGCGATACCGTGCTGGCGCGTGCCGAAGGTGGGCGGGTGGTGTTCGGAAAGCGGTGACGGACCGGTGCGCCGTCAGGTGGGTTGAAGGGGCTTTCGGCCGTTGCGCCCTCCTCGGATCCCACAGCGGAGAGGGGCGGGCGAAAAGGGGCAGGGGACCAGGATCAAGTCATGGGCGAACCATGCCCAGGATATGGCCCCCTGCCTGCTGCTTGCTCTCACCGAACACGTCGTAACGCGCTGATTCGAATACAGTCGTCGACGGGGGCCGGCGAAAGGGGGCGAGGGGTGATCGAGCGGCACGATCCGAGCTCGACCCGAATCGGACCCCCTGCCCCCTGCCCCCTGCCCCTTGCGCCCTGCCCCTCGTCGATTGCTCGATGCGCGAATGAGCGTTCCGAAGGGGTGCGACCAGGACTCCTACTCGAACCCATTCCGGTGACTGAAGCTGCTCATCCGGAAGTTGGCGACGATGTCGGCCACGGCATCGCCGGTGCGGGCGTTGTCGCGCTGGCCTTCGACCCCGGTCGGCGCGCCGTTGAAGGTCACGCGCGGGTTCGAGAAGTACGGCCGCCGCGTGCAGTTGCCCTGCGGGCACTGGTAGGACATCACCGTCCGGTAGGGTGTCCCGGGCTCGACGTAATGGCCAAAGGACCACGGCCGTGAGGCATTGCCCGGGCTGGTGCCATTGGCCGGGTCGTGCTCGAAGCCGACATTGTGGCCGTGCTCGTGTGCCCAGGACAGGTTGCCGACGGCGCAGTCGCGATCGGTGACCTGGTAGCCGTTGGCGGCAAAGTTGACGTTGGTCGTGCGCATCACATAGCCGATGCCGCAGGCACCCGGCAGCGCGGCCACCAGCAGGCTCGCCATGTCCGCCTGCAGCGCATCACGCCGGGCCTGCGCGGTGGCATTGGCGCGGAAATTCCCGAGTTCGGTGCTGGCCGAGGACGTGCCCTCGACCCAGCCGTCCAGCCGTTCGATCGAAGCCACGACGAAGCGCATCTTCATCTGGCTGTTCTGGAAAGCCAGGTTGGCGCTGTCGACCGCGGCCTGTGCCTGCGCCTGGATCGCCGCGGGCGACCCGGCCGCTGTCTCGGCCGCCGGCGTATACATCACCAGCAAGCGGATCTGGTCGCCCAGGTCCTCGGGCATCGCCGAGCTGCTACCCTTGGCTGCCACGGGAATCGGGCCGGGCTCGGCCTCGATCGCCCCGCCACAGGCCGGGTAGCGGCTGTGGTCGATCGCCTGCAGAAAGGCCCCACCGGCCGCAGGTGTCAGTTCGAAAAAGCCATCGGGCGTTGAGACGTGGCCGGCGACGGCGCCGTCGACCACCGTGATGGCCGCCTGGTACCCGGGCTGACCCGCCAGCTCGCCGAACCAGCTGAAGCGGCCTTCGCCGCGCTCCTCGACCTTGGCCGTGCGGAAGTCACGGGCGTGCTCGAAGAGCGGCAGTTGCAGCATTCCTGCCGAGCGCAGGGCGTCGACGTCCGGCGAGATCACGGCCACGCGGGTGGCGGCGGGCGAGATGCCACCTTCGGGCGCGGCCTGTGACAGTTCCCAGGCCCGTGGAGAGGCCTGGACGGATTGAGCGAGCAGCGCAAGAAGGCAGGTGGCCAACAGGTGTCGAGTCATGGGCAGGCTCCGATCGTCGCGACGGTTGGACCATAAACAAGAACAGCGCGGCAAAGGTTCACGCTGAATGATGTCGATCGATTCACGGGAATATGGCCGACACAGGGGTGCCATCGTTCTTAACGATCTCTTAGCATCGGGGCTTCTGCAGGCGATCACTGGGCGTGGCAGATGGAAGGCGCACTGACGCTCTCCTTCGACATGGCACTGGTGCTGGGCATCCTGGCCTTGACGGTCGTCTTGTTCGTGCGCGAGTGGGTGCCGGCCGATGTGGCCGCGCTGCTGATCCTGATCGTGCTCGGGCTGACCGGGCTGGTGGCACCGGAGCGCCTGTTCGACGGGTTCGCATCGAATGCCGTCATGTCCATCCTCGCGGTGATGGTGCTGGGTGCCGGGCTCGATCGCACCGGGGTCATGGAGTACGCCGCAAGCCTGATCCTGCGCCTGTCGCAGGGCGAGGAAACGCGCTTGATCCTGGCGCTCGCGATCATCGCGGGCTCGACCAGTGCCTTCATGCAGAACCCGGCGGTCGTGGCCTTGTTCCTGCCGGTGGCGAGCCGCATCGCCGCGCGCACCGGCTATCCGCTCTCGCACCTGCTGATGCCGCTCGGCTTCTGCGTGATCCTCGGCGGCACGATGAGCATGGTCGGTTCCTCGCCGATGATCCTGCTCAACGATTTGCTGCTCGCGGCCAACCGCAACCTGCCGCCCGGCGCCGAATCGCTGAAGGCGCTGGGGCTGTTCGAGATCCTCCCGGTAGGCCTCGGCTTGTTCCTGCTCGGCCTGGCCTACTTCCATTTCTACGGACGCCACCGCCTTCCCAGTGACGAGCAGGGGCCGGCAGTGACGCCGGGGACCACCGAGGGTTACTTCGAACGGGTCTATGGCATCCGCGGGAGGGTCGCCGAACTGACCGTCGACGCCAGCAGCCCGCTGATCGGGCAGTCGATCCAGGACGCCGAGGCGCTGCCCGGCTCGCCGCTGATCCTCGCGGTGCGGGACGAGCAGGGCTTGCGCGTCGCCCCGCCCGGCGAGCAGCTCATCACCTCCGGAACGGTGCTCGGGGTGCTCGGACCCGACGAGACGGTGGGCCGCTATGCCGCGGCCTACGGGCTGCTGCAGTCGGTGCAGATGCGCCAGCTCGAGGAGGCCTTCAATCCGGCGCGTTCGGGCATCTCGGAAGCCGTGGTCCCGCCCGGCTCACGCTTCGTCGGCAAGACCATCGGCGAGTTGCGCCTGCGCAAGCGCTACGGGATCTCGCCGATGGCGCTGACCCGCGGCGAGGAGATCTATCGCGAGGACATCCGCCGGATCGAGTTGCGCGCCGGCGATTGTCTGGTCTTCCACAGTGGCTGGCGCGAACTGGCCGAGCACGCGCACGAGAAGGACTTCGTGGTGGTCACCGACTACCCGAAGGAAGAGCAGCGGCCGCAGAAGCTCTACATGGCGGTGACCTTCTTCGCACTCGCCTACCTGATGGCCCTGGTCGGCCACTTTCCGTTGCCGGTGGCCCTGCTGGCGGGTGCTGCCGGGATGCTGATGACCGGTGTGATCAGCATGGACGAGGCCTACCGCGCCATTTCCTGGAAGACCATCTTTTCGCTGGCCTGCCTGATTCCGCTCGGGGCCGTGGTCGACAGTACCGGAACGGCCGCGTGGGTGGCACAGGAAGTCGTCGCGCCGATCCGTGACCTGCCGCCCTGGACCCTGCAGATTGCGGTGGCGCTGGCCAGTGCGATGGCCGCGATGGCCATCACCCAGGTCGGCGCGGCGATCCTGATGGTTCCCCTGGCGATCAACCTGGCACTGGCCAGCAATGCCTCGCCGCTCGAGTTCGCCCTGATCGCGGCGCTCGGTGCGAGCAATAACTTCCTGACCGCGAGCAACCCGGTCAACTCACTGATCAGCGGCACCGGCGGCTATCGCCAGCGCGATTTCGTGCGCGTCGGCCTGCCGCTGACCTTCCTCTTCGCCGGGGCTTCGGTGGGGATGGTGAATCTGGTGTTTTGATCACGGGACTCGGGACTCGGGAC
>JANJUH010000271.1 GCA_024710675.1 Lysobacterales bacterium | reverse complement strand
AGCGAGGAGGTGATCCAGAAGGTCCTCGATGCCGGTGCCGTCGAGTGCATGTTCAAGAACGAGGTCATCTCGCTGACCCTGGCCCGGATCAAGGCGCTGGCGCGCTCGGTGCAGGACCGTCGGCGCACCGAGGCCGAGCGCAGGCGCCTCGATGGCATCCTCAATTCGGTCGCCGATGGGGTCTACGGTCTCGACGAGGCCGGCATCGTGACCTTCGCCAATCCGGCAGCCTGCCGCATGCTCGGGATTGCCGATGCCTGCGAGTTGGTCGGCAAGGACGGTGGCCAACTCCGGATCAGGCTCGATCGTGACGATGTGGCCGGGCGAGTGGAAACCGTGTACTCGACCACTGACGGCCGCTTCCTGCCGGTGGAGTGCAGCTGCGTGCCGATGCGCGTCGGCGGCGAAGCCGAGGGCATGGTGGTGGTCTTTCGCGACATCTCCGAGCGCAAGAGCGTCGAGCGGGTGCGCTGGGAACTGGACCATGACCGCCTGACCGGGCTCGCCAATCGCCGCCATTTCCTTGCGAGCCTGGCCGAGGCGATCGAGCGCCGCCGGCAGGGTGGCTACAGCGCGGTGCTGTTCGTCGACATCGATCGCTACACGCAAGTCCTCGAGAATGCCGGCGAGGTGCCGGCGCAGCAGCTGCTCGTTGACATCGGCCAGCGCCTGTCGGCGCGCCTGCGCGAGACCGATCTGCTGGCGCGGCTGGAGCACGACCAGTTCGCGGTAAGGCTGGAGGACGTGCAGCTCGAGAATCTCTACACGCTGGCCGATTCGCTGCGCGAAATGTTGCGCGAGGTGCGCTACACCGACCATGCCGGTCGCGCGCTCGGGGTCACCGTCTCGGTGGGTGTGGCCATCGTCAGTCGCGACTCGACGAGTGCGGAGTACGTGCTGGAGAACGCGCGCCAAGCCTGCGGCCAGGCCAAGCGCCGCGGCCAGAACCAGACCCAGATCTTCGTGGTCGAGAGCGATTCGCGGGTGGCCCACGAACTCGAGGCCGGCTGGGCCCAGCGCATCCGCGAGGCCCTGGCCGAGGACCGCGTGCTGTTGCTCGGCCATCCCGTGCTGCCGGTCTCGGGCCTGGTCCAGCAGGGTCGCGAGTGGCAGATCAAGGGGGGCGCGCGCGAGCAGATCTGGGAAGTCCTGATCCGCATGATCAATCGCGATGGCCAGGTGATCAGCCCGAGCGTCTTCGTGCCGCTCGCCGAGCGCGCCAGCCTGATGCCGAAGATCGACCTCTGGGTCGTCGCGCGCACCGTCCGGATCGCCGCGCGCGTGCCCGACGAGGTGCAGTGTTCCTTCGCGATCAACCTGTCCAACCAGACCCTTGCCGACGCCGAGGCGATGGGTCATATCGAGAACACCTTCGCCAGCCACCGGGTACGGCCGGACCGCTTCATCTTCGAGTTTTCGGAAACCGGCGAGATCTTCCAGTTGCACGCCGTGCGCCGCTTCATCCTGCAGCTCAAGCGCCTGGGCTGCCGCTTTGCCCTGGATGATTTCGGCGCCGGCCAGAACTCGCTTAGCCACCTCAAATGGCTGCCGGTGGACCTGGTCAAGGTCAGCGGCGAATTCGTCGCCGAGAAGACCGGCAGTGAGGTCGACCGTGCGATGGCCCTGTCACTGACGCAGATGGCGCACTCGCTGAAGCTCAAGGTGATCGCCGAGCGGGTGGATTCGCCCAAGGCGCTGACCTGGCTCAAGGCTGCCCGCGTGGACTATGTGCAGGGTCACCTGTTCGGCGAGCCGACGCGGCTGGACGAGATCGACTTCGAGGCTTGCGTGGAATCCTGATGCGGTCGCGGGGGCTGAGCCCGCGTAGCCCGCCGTTGCCGGTCAACGCGGGCTACGGGTCATCCAGTCGGCGATGGCCTGGATGACTTGGGGGTCGAATCGCGCGGCCTTGAGGTAGTCGTTCGGCCCCGGCGGGCTGCCAGCCGGCATGAAGAGGTGGTTCAGGCCCTCGAAACTCCGGGCGGTGAACCAGGGCTCGCCCGAGAGCGCGTCGCGCCAGGTGGCGTAGTCCTCGACCAGCGTCACCTGGTAGTCCGCCTCGCCCTGCAGCAGCAGCGTCGGCAGCGCGAGGCGGCGGGCCTCGGCGATGGCATCAAAGCGGGCTAGGTCCAGCCAGTAGGCGGGAGGGGCGCCGATCAGCGCATCGCCACGCGCTGCGTCCTTGTCCTCGAGCGCACGGATCTGCGCGACCTTCGTGTCCAGTTCGGCGAGCTTCGCCGTCTCCTCGGCGCTGGTCTCGCCGTCGAGTGCCGCGATGTAACGGCTCTGGGCGAGGATCATGTCGCCCAGCGGCCGGGCCGGCGCGGCCAGTTGCACGACGCCGGCCAGGCTGGAGGTTCCCGCTGCGACGCGATGGGCGAGCAGGGCGCCCAGGCTGTGGCCGATCACGAAGCGCGGCGTGCCGGCCAACTCGGGTTGCGCGGCCAGCGTGGCCAGCGCAGCCTGGGCGTCGGCGACCACCTCCTCGTGCACCGTGAACGGTCGCCCGGCCAGCGACTGCGGCTGCGCCAGGGTGCGTTTGTCGTAGCGCAGCGTGGCGATGCCGGCGGCG
>JANJUH010000237.1 GCA_024710675.1 Lysobacterales bacterium | reverse complement strand
ATCGCAGCGTGTCAACGGCGGAGCAAAATCCGGCCACACGGCGGCGTAAAAGTAGGCCACTTGGCGGCGCAAGCGGGGAACGTCGGGAGGGCGTAGCCCGACCAGAGTTTCCCGCTTGCGGCGTCGGCGATTTTGGTGAGGGTTTCAGCCTGCCTTTCGGGCGCGGCTTTGGGCGAGACGGTAGCTTTCGCCGTTCATCTCGAGGATGTTGACATGGTGGGTGATACGGTCGAGCAGCGCGCCGGTCAGGCGCTCGGACCCGAGTGTTTCCGTCCACTCGTCAAAGGGCAGATTGCTGGTGATCAGGGTCGCGCCGCGCTCGTAGCGTTGCGAGATCAGCTCGAACAGCAGTTCCGCGCCGGTCTTCGAGAGCGGCACGAAGCCCAACTCGTCGATGATGAGGAGCTTGTAGGCGGCCATCTGCTTCTGGAAGCGTAACAGCCGCCGCTCGTCGCGCGCCTCCATCATCTCGCTGACCAGTGCGGCGGCGGTCGTGAAGCCGACGGCCAGGCCCCTCTGGCAGGCGGCCAGGCCGAGCCCGAGGGCGACATGAGTCTTGCCCGTGCCGCTGGGACCGAGCGCGATGACATTCTCGCGCCGCTCGATCCATTCGCAACGCGCCAGTTCCAGCACCTGCATCTTGTTGAGCTTCGGGATGGCGGCAAAGTCGAAGCTGTCGAGACTTTTGACGACCGGGAACTTCGCCGCCTTGATGCGGCGTTCGACCTTGCGGCGGTCGCGCTCGATCATCTCCCGTTCGGCAAGCCGGGTCAGATAGCCGATATGATCGACGCCCTCGGCGGCGCATTGCCGGGCCAGCTTCTGGTACTCGCGCTGGAAGGTCGGCAGCTTCAAGGTTTTGAGATAGTGGGCAAGCAGGATCTCGGGGGCCTCGGTGCTCATGCCGCTTCCTCCCCCTCAACGTTACCGAGCAGGCGCATGTAGGCCTTGACCGAGGTCGTCTCGACATTCGCCCTCGGCAGGTATGGGTAGATCGACAGGTCCAGTCGCGGCGGCCGGCGCTCCACCTGGCACAGGACCAGATGCTTGACCGCATCGAAGCCGATCGCACCGAGATGCAGGGCCTGCTTCACCGCCGCATGCAGATCGGCGAGGTCGAAGCTTTCCAGCAGCCGCAGAACCTGCACGTACTCGCGCCGGCCGTGCTTGTTCATCCTCGCCTCCATCAGGCGGCGCAGCGTGGCGAACTCGCCGGGCAAGTCCCAGCCCTGGAGAGGAGCAGCCTGATCCAGCGCGTTGATCTTCTGCTCGATCAGCGGCAGGTAATGCAGCGGATCGAAGACGACGTCTTCGCGTTCCCAGCACCGCGGATGGCGGGCGATGATCTCGCCGCGGCAGCCGATCACCACCGCGTCGACGTAGCCGCGAACCCAGACATCCTGATGCCCGTAGGCGACCGGGACCGAATAGTCGTTGGTCTTGTAGCGCACCAGCGACTGCGCCGTCACTTTGGCGCTGGCCTGGTCGCAGGCATCGAAGGGTGCCGCCGGCAATGGACGCATGGCGGCAAGATCCCGCTGCAGCCGTTCCCCGATCGTCTCGCTCTCGCCGCGCAGCCTGTCATGCTGACGCTTGCGGCATTGCTCTTCCAGCCAGGCGTTGAACGCATCCCATGTTGCAAACCGCGGGATCGGCACCATGAAGTTGCGCCGGGCATAACCGACCAGCCCCTCGACGTTCCCCTTGTCGTTGCCCTTTCCCGGACGGCCATAGCGATCCCGGATCAGGTAGTGGGACAGGAAGCCACTGAACAGTGCCGCACGCTTGCGTGTCCCGTCGGGCAGGATCTTCGCCACAAGGCAGCGGTCATTGTCGTAGACGATCGATTGCGGCACCGCGCCGAAGAAGGCGAACGCATGGATGTGGCCATCCACCCAGGCCTCGGCCACCGCCGCCGGATAGGCTCGCACATAGCAGCCGTCGCTGTGCGGCAGGTCGAGCACGAAGAAGCGGGCCTTCTGCTCCACGCCGCCGATCACCACCATCGCCTCGCCAAAGTCGGCCTGCGCATGGCCCGGCGGGTGCGACAGCGGCACGAACACTTCCTGTCGGCGCTGCTCGCGCTCGCGCATGTAATCCTTGATGATCGTGTAGCCGCCGGTGAACCCGCATTCGTCGCGAAGCCGGTCGAACACCCGCTTGGCCGTGTGCCGCTGCTTGCGCGGTACCTTCACGTCCTCATCAAGCCAGTGATCGATCGTTGAAACAAACGCATCCAGCTTCGGCCGGCGCACCGGAGCCTGCCGCCGGTAGCCGGGTGGGGTCGAATACGACAGCATCTTGCGAACACTGTCGCGCGATATGTTGAAATGCCTCGCCGCCTCGCGCTGGGTCATGCCGTTCCCACAGGCGACGCGGACCTCCCGATAAAGTTCCACGGTATAGATCTCCCGGCCCTCCCTGCACGCTGCAGACAGGACATAGGTGGACGACTTTTACGCCGCCCGAAGCGGGACTATCCCGCCGCTACCGTGGTAGGTTTTTGCACCGCCGCTCTCAGATCGTGCCGACGATCGACCCCATGCCGCCGATGACCACCACCGCGAACACGATGATGAGGAAGTTCGCGCCCATGCCCGGGCTGACCTGGTAGATCGGCGCGGCCAGCGCGCCGGTGAAGCCGGCCAGACCGACG
>JANJUH010000218.1 GCA_024710675.1 Lysobacterales bacterium | reverse complement strand
CGCCCGTCGCCAGCTCTCGGGAAAGCGCGGAGGCGAATGGCAGGCGGTGACGCTGGAGCATCTGGCCGTGGCCGCTGATGGCCCGGGCGCGGCGCTCTCACCGGAAGCCGTCGCAGCGCTCGACCAGGCGCTCGACGAGCTCGACGGCCGCGACCCGCGCCTCGCCCGCCTCGCCGAGTGCCGGATCTTCAGCGGCCTCGAATGTCATGAAGTGGCGGCCGTGCTCGGCGTCACCGAGCGCACCGTGCAGCGCGAGTGGCTGCGGGTGAAGGCGCTGCTGGTGTATGCGCTGGAAGGACGCTGAGCGGACCCACCTCAACCCCGCACACCCGTGGGTCGGGATTCATCCCGACGCTTGTGGGGGCGGGGCGGAAAAGCGTCCGGATGAACCCGGACCCACGGGTGTGGCCGCCGCCCCACTCAACGCTCGCCTGGCGCCAACCAGGCAGTGACCCGCGCTCGATCCTCCTCCGTCAATCGCGCAGGCTCCGGCAGCGGCTCTCCGCTGAGCCGCGCGAGCAAGGGCAGCGCGATCGTCCGCTCGCTCGGTATGCCGGCCGGTGCATCCCAGACCAGGCCGAGTCCCTCCAGCAGCAGCGCGGACGGCGTCCCGCAATCGGCAGGCACCCGCCCCGGCAGCTCGTCACCGGCCTGCCCGGTCAGGCGCGCCCGGACGACCTGGTACTCGACCCGATCACACTCACTCTGCAGGCGTCCCGTGAAACCCGGATCCGGGCGTCCGGTCACGCTCATGCGCTCACCCAGCCACTCGAGCAGCAAATCGGACACCACGGTCACCTCGGGATCGAGCGCTCGCGCACGCTGCGCGACGGCCACCGCGAGGGCATCTTCCCCGAAGGCGAACAAGGCGAAGGCCAGCGGCTCCAGGAAGGGAGCAAGGCCTGGTGCATCGGGACCTATCGCCGCGATCGAGATCTCCAGCGCGTCGAGGTAGGAAGGCATCACCTGCGCCAGACTGCCGGCGTAGAGCGCCGCGCGTCCACGCTGGACTCCCGCCATCGCGGCCAGGCGAGCATCGTGACGGGCGATGGCCTTCAGGTCGACGCCCTGGACTTCGCTCAGCGCCTGCTGCGGCCGCGCGGAAAGGGTCAGCATCTGCGCGATGTTGATCGTGAGTTGGACCACGCGCGGGTGGTCGGCGCCGAGGCGCGCGGCGTACTCGTCGCGCAAGCCGGCAAACAGCGTCGCCGCCTCGGCCTGGCGACCGGCCAGCCCCAGCGCATTGGCGTAGTTCGCGCGGTGCCGCAAGGCGATCCGGCGCTGTGCAAGGTCGGTGGGATCGAGCAGCGTTCCGGCCTGCTCGAAGACCGCGAGCGCGTCCTGGTAGCGCGCCCGCCGCTTCAACAGATAGCCGCGCTCGGCCAGGATGTCGTAGCGCAGCAGGCGCGCGTCGGCGGGTACGCGCGGCAGCAGGGCATCGAGCAGTTGGGCTGCCTGGTCGAAATCGCCACGATCCAGGTGCAGACGGGCCTCGTTGAGTGCCAGCCGCAGCGGCGGCGGCTCCGGCCAATGCCGCCGATAATCAGCCAGCGCGCGTTCCGCTTCGTCGTAGCGGCCCAAGCGGCCCAGCGCGGCGATCTCTTCGGCGGCGATGCGCTGGCGCGCTGCTTCACCATCCGCCGCGCCGACGGCACGCTCGCGCGCCTCGGCCAGCAGGCTCAGCTGCTGCGCCGGATTGCGCAAGTCCGCTTGCAGGGCCGCGAGCCGTTCGAGCAAGGCAAGATCGAAATCCGGATCTCCCGAGCGCTCGGCCAGCAGGCGCTCGCTGGCCGCATCGACCACCTGGCCGACCGTCACCGTCCCCGGCGAGCCCTCGTAGGGATCGGCCTCGGTCAGCAACATCGTGAAGGTATCGAGCACCCGCGCGATGCGCTCGGCGTGCTGCGCGCTGCGAGCCGCGAGCATCGCACTGCTGTACAGGCCGGCCAGCAGCAGCGCCAGCACACCTGCCGCCAGCGCGACGCCGACACGGTGGCGGCGAACGAAACCCGCAGCGAGATAGCGCCAGGTCTGTCGTCGTGCCAGCACCGGTCGATGCGCGCGATGGCGGGCAAGATCGTCGCGGACCTCGGCCATCGAGCCGTAGCGCTCGCGCGGCGAGTGGCGCAGGCACTTCAGCACGATCGCATCGAGATCCCCGGCCAGACGCCGCCGCAAGGCCGGATCCTCGACCCGCCGGCTCGGCGGCACGGGCTCGATCAGCGGATCGAGCCGCGCCTGCGGCCAGTCGTTCTCACCGTCGGACCACGGCCAGGACCGGGTCAGCAGTCGATACGCGAGCAGGCCGAACTGGTAGATGTCCGAGGCCACGCCGACCGGCTGGCTGCCAAGCTGCTCCGGCGAGGCATAGCGCAGCGTCAGGGGCACGCCGGTGGTGGCGGTCCGCTCGGGCCGCAGGCCGGGGGCGTCGTCGAGCAGCTTGGCGACGCCGAAGTCGATCAGCTTGACGTGGCCCTCGGCATCGACGAGCACGTTGCCAGGCTTGATGTCGCGGTGGATGACCAGATGCGCGTGGGCCGCGGCCAGTGCATCGGCGACGGCATCGAGTGCATCCAGCACGCGCCCGAGATCCTCGCCCGCCGGCGGCAGGCGCTGGTCGATGGGCGCGCCGTTGATGCGCTCCATCACCATGTGGGGACGATCGTCGATCACGCCGACATCGAGCAGCGTGGCGATGTGCGGGTGGCGCAGGCGCGCGAGGATGCGCTGCTCGTTGACGAAGCGCGCCTGGTCGACCGGCGAGGACAGGCTGGAGCGCAGTACCTTGATCGCCACCGGCTGCGCCACGCCGGCCACCTCGCGGCTGGCGGCCCACACGGTCGCCATGCCGCCGCGGCCGATCTCGCCTTCGATGACATAACCCGGGATCTTTGGCGCCGGCGCCTCGTCGACCTGGCGCAGCAGCTGTTCCCCCGAGCGCCTGAGCTCCTGGGTCTCCACCTCCACGGTGATGCGCAGCAGCTTGCGCAGCACCTCCGCGAGTTCGGGCTGGGTCTGGTCGAGATCGACGAGCCTCGCCTGGCGCTGGTCCACAGGCAACTCCAGCAAGGTCTCGAGCTGCTCGTCGAGTGCTCCCAGCGCGTAGCGACCGGTCATCGCGATTCTCCCGGCAGGACGAAGGGCCGCTGCGGCCCACCATCGAAGCCATACGCAGAAGGATGCCGCAGCCGACATCGATACGTCGCTGTCGGATCCGGCCCGGCCCTGCGTACTCCGGATCGAGCGCGGCCATTCCGCCGCGCCAGCTTACGGAGAGCACCATGTCGAAACACTCGAGCGTCCTGCTGGCGGCCGCGCTCACGCTCGCTGCCAGCCAGGCAGGTGCGGCGACCTACGTCGTCAACACCACCGACGTCGACCTGCCCCAGGCCAACATGGGCCTGGCCAATTGCGACGCCAATCTGCAGCAGGTCGGCGACCAGTGCACGCTGCGCGCAGCGATCATGTTGGCCAACGCGTCCACCGGGCCGCACACCATCGTGCTGCCGCTGAATGCGACGATCACGCTGACACTCAATGGCGTCGGCGGCGCGGAGTCGGGCGATCTGGACATCGTGCAGCCAATGACGATCACCGGTGCGCTGCTCGGCTTCCCGGCGAACTTCAACGATCTGCCGCGCATCCAAGCCAACTTCTCCGATCGCGTGTTCGACATCGGCCAGGGCGTTGCCGTGACCTTGCGCGGTCTCCAGATCAGCGACGGTGACCCCTCGGGTGTGGCCGGCACCAACGGCGGCGCGCTGCGCATCACCAACGCCAATGCGAATGTGCTGGTCGATCGCGTGCGCATCGCCGAGAACTTCGCCGCCACCGGCGCGGGGATCTCCAACAGCGGCACGCTGGTGGTCGAAGGCAGTGATCTGGTGGCCAACATCGCCTCCACGGGGGGCGCAGCGATCCAGACCAATGCCAGCGGCCACACCACCTTGCGCCGCTCCAGCATCCGCGAGATCCGCAACACCGGCGTCACCCGCGAAGGCCTGCGGGTCCTG
The DNA here is from genome assembly GCA_024710675.1 of Lysobacterales bacterium. Lineage (GTDB taxonomy): Bacteria > Pseudomonadota > Gammaproteobacteria > Xanthomonadales > SZUA-5 > JANJUH01. The sequence goes on along the minus strand of JANJUH010000218.1, from coordinate 13,957 downwards.
CAGGGCGGCACCCTGATCGTCGAGAACAGCTACATCGATGGCAGCCAATCGCTGATGCCACCGCTGCCCTCCAGCGGCATCCGCGCCGACCGCCCGGCCCTGCTGGCGGTGCGCAACTCCACGCTGGTCGATTTCAGCGAGCGCGCGCTCGACCTCGTCGCCGATGGTGCCACGACCCTGCGCGTCTACAACTCGATCCTGGCCGGCAGCGGACAGACCGACTGCACCCTGAGCACCATCGCCGGTCCGCCGCCGGTGCTCGCCTTCGAATGGAACCTGGTGCAGCACAACAGTTGCGGCGCGGCGCTGGGCATCAGCAACCAGATCGGTTTCCCGGCCTTGCTCGGGCCGGTCGAGATCGCCGCAGACCGCTATTTCCGGGTGCGCCGGCCACCATTCGGTTCACAGGCGATCGATCTCGGCGCCCCACCCGATGCGCCGGGCAGCGATCCGCTGCGCCTGTGCCTGTCCACGGACATCTACGGAACCACGCGTCCCCTCGATGGCGACGCCAACGGCATCCCGCGCTGTGACATCGGTGCGGTGGAGGCCGGTGCGCTGACCTCGAGCACCTATGTGGTCAACACCTACGACGCTGATCTGGTCGATGCCAATCCCGGCGACGACATCTGCGACGCCAATCCGCTCGCCTCCGGCAGCCAGTGCACCTTGCGCGCCGCGGTCATGGAAGCCAATGCCAAGCCGGGTCCGGACCGCATCGTGTTCGGCAATGGCCCGATCACTCGCTCAGTCAACTTGACCCGCGCGGGTGCCGGCGGTGCCGAGCTCGGCGACCTCGATGTCGGCGAGCAACTGACCATCGACGGCGCCGGCGACCCACAGGCTCCCGTGGTGGTGTCGATCAACGCAGTGCCGGGTGATCGCATCTTCGAGGTGGTGTTGCCGCCGGGACAGGCCTTCGCCGTGCGCGATGTCCACCTCAACGGGGGCTCGGCCGGCGCTGCCGGCGGTGGCGCGGTGTGGGTGAATGCCGCACTGGCCGAGTTCGAGCGCGTCGTGTTCAGCGCTAACGCCAGCAGCGCCGGTGGCGGCGCCCTGCGGGCCGGCGGTGAACTGCTGACGATCCGCGACAGCGATTTCGTTTCGAATGTTGCCGTCGTCAACGGCTCGGCCGTCTCCACTTCGACCACCGAGACCCTGATCGAGCGCAGCAGCTTTCGCAACAACGGTGGTGCAGCTGCCGTGTTCAAGGGAGCCGTCGGCTTCCTCGTGGTCCGCGACAGCACCTTCGATGGCAACCTGGCCGGTGTGCTGGCCGAATCGGCCACGCTAATCGACATCCGCAGCTCGACCATTGCCGGGCACACGGCGTCGGGGCTGACCGTGCAAAGCGGCATGCAGCCGGCCACGGTGCACGTGCGCGGTACGGTGTTCGCCGACAACGCCGATCACTGCGTCTTCGTCGGTGCTCTCGGCGCGAACATCATGGCCTGGAACCACGTCGATGTGGCCGATGCGCAATGCGCGCCGCCAGGCAGCAATGCCAGCACCGGCGATCCGATGCTGGCGCCGCTGGCCAGGCGCGAGTCACTTGGCACCAGCTGGTTCCGCGTGCCGCTGCACGGCAGTCCGTTGATCGATGCGATCCCGGGCAATGCCGGCCCCTTGCTCTGTGCCGGCCAGGACATCCGTGGCGCCGCCCGGCCGATCGACAGCGACGGCAATGGCAGTGCGCGCTGCGAGATCGGTGCGGTCGAACTGAGCCTTGCGGAAGCCGGCCCGCGCCATTTCATCGTGACCCAGACCAGCGACATCAACGACAGCCGCGCCGGCGACGGCGTCTGTTCCTTCGCCGCCGGGACGAGCGAATGCAGCTTGCGACAGGCCATCCGCGAGGCCAACGCCCTGCCGGGCCCGGACCTGATCAGCCTCGCACCCGGCATCGGCACCGTGATGTTGTCGATCCCGCCGGCGGCAGGCGATGCCGACGCCAGTGGTGACCTGCGCATCACTGAAGGCTTGACCCTGCGCGGCGTCCTCAACGCCGCCGGTGACCGGCCGACCATCGCCGCCACATTCAACGACCGGCTGTTCTCGGTGCTGAACGTACCGACCCCGTTGGTCATCGAGGGCCTGCGCCTGAGCGGTGGCCAGACGCCCTTCTCGGGTGGCGCGCTGTCGGTGGTCAACAGCAGCGCGGTCTCGCTGCGCCAGCTCGAGATCCACGGCCACAGTGCGACGACCAGCGGCGGCGCGATCGATGCCAGCGGCTCGACGATCCTGATCGAGGACAGCGACCTCCATGGCAACCACAGCGATGGCCAGGGCGCCGCGATCCGCAGCCACGGCAGCTTCCTCGAGATCCGCCGCAGCAGCGTGCGCGGCCACACCGACGGTGGCGTCGGCGCCGAACAGGAAGCGCTCCTCGCCAGCGGCGATGGCTCGACGTTGGTGCAGAACAGCACCTTCAGCGGCAATGCCGGCAGCGCACTGCGCATCCTCGACGGTGATCTCGAGGTGGCCAATGTGACGTTGACCGGCAACAGCCGGCGCGGTGTCGAATTCGAACGCCTGACCGGTCGCAACCTGCTGATCCGCAACACCGTGCTGGCCGCCAATGGCCTCGGCGCCTGCAGCCTGACCGGTGCCGGCAATGCCGGGCTCGCCACCGACGGCTTCAATCTCACCCAGGGCACGGGCTGCAACCTGAACGCTGGCGCCAGCAATCTCATCAGCACCGAAGCCGGGCTGGACGAGCTCAGCGTCTCGCCGAGCGAGTTCAGCGCCCATCACCCACTGCTGCCCGCCAGTGTGCTTCGCGATGCCGGCCATCCCGACATCAGCGCGCTCGGATGCACCGCCAGCGACCAGCGCGGCACGCAGCGGCCGATCGACGGCAATGGCGATGGCGTGGCGCGCTGCGACATCGGCGCCGTCGAGGCCGGGCCCTTCGTCGACACGATGTTCCGCCACGGCTTCGAGTGAGCCCGCCCCGGGGCACGTCGGTTCGGCGCGCCCCGCCCACCTGACAGGAGAACCCCCATGCAGCCTTTTCCCGCCGATGTGATCCGCACGAGCTTCGCCCTGGTCGAACCCAGGGCCGAAGAGATCGGTCGCGCCTTCTACGCGCGGCTATTCGCGCACGAGCCTTCGGTGCGTTCGCTGTTCGGCAGCGACATCGAGGCCCAGGCTGGCCGCCTGATGCAGATGATCGCGGCCGCCGTGCGCCTGCTCGATCGCCCCGCCGAACTCGAAAGCGCCCTGCACGCGCTCGGCGAACGCCACCAGGGCTACGGTGTCACCGCTGCTCACTATCCGCTGGTGGGCCAGGCGCTGATCGATACGCTCGCCGCGAAGCTCGGGCCGGCTTTCGATGGCGAGGTGCGTGCGGCGTGGCGTGATTTCTATGCTTATGTCGAAAGCACCATGCAGGTCGGCGCGAGCTTTGCTGCCGACGCCAGAGCACGCGTGGCCTGATGGACTTCCGAAAATCGCGAGGGCGGCCGGGACGTCGATCCCGGCCGCGGACGACCCGGCTTCAGTCGAACAAACGCTCGTCGCGCGAGCTGCCCTTCATCTGGCGGCGCTCTTCGACGTAGGCTGCGAACAGGAGCTGCTGCTCCGGGCGCAGCAGCGCGCCGATGCGGGCGTCCTGGGCCTCGCGCATCGCGCCGAGTCGGGCCCGCAGTTCCGCGGTGACGGCCTCGAGCCGGGCCATCTCGGCGGCATCGTTGGCCAGCTTCGCCCGCCGCAGCGCGCGCGCCTGCCGGTTGTGTTCCTGGCGCAAGCTGGCGAACTCGCGCCGGTATTCGGCCTCTATGGTGTCCAGTTGCCTGGCCTGGGTGGTGTCGAGGGCCAGGCGGCTGGCCAGTGCCGCGTCGGCAGCAGCCGGTCCATGGACGAGGCCGAGCGCGGCGGACAGGGCGAGGCCCAGCAGGCGGGGCAGGAAGGTCGTTCGCATATCAGAAGCTCCGATGGCGCGGCGGAATGCCGCACTGGGCAGTACGCGAAATCCGGGCGCGAACGACTTCCACGCCGTTCGTGATGGCGGGTGGGCGGGTCGATTTCCGATAGCTGCATCGAGACCCACTGCCTGCCCAGGACCACCGCCATGCCTGCCCTACGCTTTCCTTGCCTGCCCTTGCTCTGCGCTGCTGTTGCGCTGACGTTCGGCGCGTCGCTGCTGTCGTGGCCAGCGCACGCGCAAGCCTCATTTCCCCTGTCCTCGCTGGACGGTTCCAACGGCTTCCGGCTGGTGACCTCCATAGCCACCCCGGTATCGGGCGACGGGCTCGGAGCGACCGTGTCGGGACTGGGCGACATCAACGGGGACGGCATCGACGACATGGCGGTCACTGCGCCCGCCAGTGTGAATGTGGGGACCGTCTACGTGGTCTATGGCCAGGCCGCGGACTTCCCGGCAGTCGTCGACCTGGCGGCGCTCGACGGCAGCAACGGGTTCCGCATCGACGGACTCCAGGGGCGTGAATACGTATCTCAGGGCCTGTACATATCGAGGGTGGGCGACCTCAATGGTGACGGCATCCGGGACTTGGTCATCTCCGACTCCCAATCGGACCCCGGAGGGATTACCGCGGCCGGAACCGCCTACGTGCTCTACGTCGGCAGCTTCGGCGCGTCCGTGGACCTGGGCGCGCTCGACGGCAGCAACGGGTTCCGGGTGGAGGGGGTGGATTTCTTCGATCAACTGAGAGCCGGCTCGGCCGCCGACATCAACGGCGACGGGCACGACGATCTGGCGCTCTGCGCCCACGGCGCCAACAGCTGCTACGTGCTGTTCGGGCCCACCGACAGCGTCGGCGCGGCCTTCGATCTCAGCACGCTCGACGGCAGCAACGGCTTTCGCATCTTCGATCCCGGCTCGGCCTTCAACCGCTTCGGCTGGGACGTCATCAGGGGCGATTTCAACGGCGACGGCGTCGACGACCTCGCGATGGGCAACTTCCGCCCCAGCACACTTGTTGGTGGAGGGAGCGCTTACGTGCTGTTCGGCCAAGCCAGCACTGCGGCCAATCCGACGCCTTTTCCCGCCACGCTCGATCTCACGGTGCTGGACGGCAGCAACGGCTTCCGCTTCACCGATGCGGGGCAGGCCCCTGGCTACACGGGAACAAGCCTCGCCACGTTGGGCGACCTGAACGGCGATGGCATCGACGATCTGTTGGTGGGTGCGCCCTTTACCGCCGTGGACGGCGTGTCGCTGGTCGGTCGCGCCTATGTGCTGTACGGCAGCGCGAGTGGCTTCCCCGCCCAGATCAGCGTGGCCGACATCGACGGCAGCAACGGCTTCCTGATCAACGGGACACTCGGTGGGGGATGGTTCGGACAGGCAGTGGCGGCGGGTGACCTCAATGGGGACGGGCGGCCCGACCTCGCCATCGGTGCCAACTCGGAGACCGCGGGGAGCCCGGGGAGCGTCTACCTGTTCCTCGGACGTGACGGGGGCTTCCCTGCCGTCGTCGATCCCACCGACCCCGGCATCCTCGACGGCATCCTTGGTCTGCGGCTCAATGGCGTCGCCAACGGCGACTGGGTTGGAAACAGTCTGTCCATGGCCGCCGACATCAATCACGATGGCGTCGACGACCTGTTCGTGGGCGCGCCGGCCGCGTACTCGGGCGTCGGACAGGCCTACGTGTTCGTGGGCAATGGCCCGCCGCTGCTGCTGACCGGTGCCGACGGGACCATCGTGCTGCTCGAGGACGCGGTCAACACGGGCCGCACCATCGCGCAACTGCTTCCGGAAGGGATTTACCTCGACTTGCAAGCCCTGGCGGGTGTCGCCATCGACGAGAATGCACCCGTCGTGGCCGATGGCGTCTGGCAGTACCAAGCCGCACCCGGCCAGGCATGGGTCCCGGTGCCGACGAGCGGACTGTCCACCAGCAATGCCCTGCTGCTGCCCCCCGACGCCTCGGTGCGTTTCCTGCCGAATGAGCCGCAGGACTTCTTCGGGACGCGGCCCGGACTCCTGCTGCGCGCCTGGGACGGTGCGGGCGCCGAGACCTTCAGCTTCGGGCCCGGGCAGGACATCCGGACCCGAATGGATGGCCGCGGTTTCGGCGGCTTCGCCAACGACATCCATCGGCTGGCCGTGCCGGCCCACTTCGTGCCGGTCAACGATGCGCCCAGCTTCTCGGCCAGCAATCCGCCCGCCCGGCCAGAGGATGCGGGCGTGGTGGTCATCAATGGCTGGGCGAGCGCTTCGGCGGGGCCGCCGAACGAGTCATCCCAGTCCCTGAGTTTCGTCGTGACCTCGGTGATCAACGAGGGGCTTTTCACGGTTCCGCCCAGCGTCGATCCGGCGGGCAACCTGAGCTTCGTGTCGGCCCCGGATGCAAACGGCACGGCGTTGTTCTCGGTCCGCGTGGAGGATGATGGCGGCACGGCCAATGGCGGCGTGGACCGCTCGCCGGAGCAGCAGTTCCTGCTGCAGGTCATCGCCGTCAACGATGCGCCGAGCTTCAGCGCCAGCAACCCGCCCGCGGTCAACCAGGACGCCGGCCCGCAGACCGTCCCGGCCTGGGCCGGTGGCTTCGTGCCAGGCCCGCCCGACGAGGCGAACCAGGCGGTCGACGCCTACCTGGTCAGTGACGTCTCGAACCCGGCGCTGTTCAGCAGCCTGCCAGCGGTATCGACCGACGGCACGCTCAGCTACACGCCCGCACCGGGCGGCAGCGGCAGTTCGACCTTCAGCGTCCGGGTGCGCGATGACGGCGGCACCAGCGGCGGCGGCATCAACACCTCCGCACCCCAGGTGTTCACCATCACGGTGACGGGCGAGGCAATCTTCTGCGACGGATTCGAATCGGGCGGCTGCCCGTGAATCGCAGGCGCCACGCAAGGAACGGCCCGGTGGCGCCTGCGCCTTAACGGGCAGCGCCGCTGGCTCGCTGCAGGGCACGGACCCTGCGGAAGAAAGCTGAATCCTCGGGAAAGGACTGCTGGAGCGCGGCCAGTCGCGCTTCCAGCGCCGCGGCGTCCTCGGCCACCGCCGCGCCCAACTGTCTGCGTAGTTCCAGCAGGGCCAGCTCTGCGGGCAGTCGCCACGGATCGTCCACCGCGTAGAGTTCGTCCAGTGCTTCGCGGTAGCGCTGCGCGTATCCGGCCGCCTGTTCGAGGCGGCCTTCGGCAGCCGCCAGGCGGGACTTGAGCAGTTCCGCCTGCAGTCGTGCGCGCTCGGACAGGCCGGGCGCCGTCTCCATCAGCACAGTCGTCGACTCGAGCTGGCGGGCCGAGGACGCAAGATCGCCGCGCAGCAGCGCCAACTCGACCAGCAGCAACTCGCCCTCCAGGCGCTCGGATTGGGTCGGCGCCAGCCTGGCCGAGCGCGTCGCTTGGGCCCGCTGCAGCAGCGTGTCGGCCTCTGCGAGCTGACCGCTTTGCATCAGCACGCGGGCAAGATTGGCCTGCGCCCGCGCGACCGCGGGATCGTCCGCTGCATAAAGTGCCAGGCGCAGCGCCAGCGACTCGCGCTGGGCCGCCACCGCGCCTTCGAGCTGGCCGGACCGTTCGAAGTCGGAAGCCAGGTTGCCGACATAACGGGCGTGGTCGGCGGACCCGATCAGGTTGGCCGCCGATAGCCGCTCGATCACCGACTGCTGCATGGTCGCGGCCACCAGGAACTCGCCCTTGTCACTGTAGGAATCGGCCAACTCGGACTCGGCAATCAGTGTCATCCGGCCGTGCTCGCCCTGCAGCGCGCGCTGATGGTCGAGGATCTCCCGGCGCAGGGCCATCGCCTCATCGAATCGGCGCAGCCGGGTCTTGACGCTGGCCAGCAAGGACGCGCCCGTCTGCGTCCGCGCGTGGCCGGGACCCAGTACCTCGCGGCGCACCTCGAAGGAGCGCTGCAGACGGTCGTTGGCCTCCTCCAGCCAGCCGGCGCGCAGGGCGTTCAAGCCCAGGTTGTGCCAGGTCGAGGCGAGATCGATTTCCGGCTCGCCCAGCGCCTTTCGGATCTCCAGGTGGCGCAGCAGCAGCGCCTTGGCTTCCTCGTGCCCGTGGTTGCCCAGACTCAAGGCCACGGCGGTGGCCGATTGGCCGACATCGCGCGAGACCGGATCCGCGTGCGCCTCGGCCAGGGCCAGGGCCTCGCGGGCGAGCGGCTCGGCATCGGCATAGCGCTGTTCGTTGGCCAGCGCGACCGCGCGGTTGCGCAGCAGGGCCGAGAGCACCAGCGGCCGCGGCGGCGTGACGGTGCGCTCGATCTCGATGGCACGGCGGAAGCCCTCACGTCCCTGCGCGGTGCGGCCCAGATGGTCGTAGACCCGCGCCAGTTTCTCGTACAGCGTCGCCTGGGTCGCCGGCTGATCGGCGAGTTCGGTGCCGATGCGCTCGAAGCCGCGATCGACCATTTCCAGCACCGTCATGTCGCGGCTGCCCTCCTTCTGGACGTCCGCGCCGGCGATGATCGACTCCAGGAAGTCGTTGATCGCGCCCGCGGTGGCCGCTTCGCGATCGGCGCGGGCGGCCTCGGCCAGCGCGCGGTCGCGCTCCAGCCTGAGCTGCCATCCGGCGCCCGACAGCAGCAGCAGCACGAGCGCTGCGACGGCGAAGGCCGGCCAGCGTCGCTGCAGCAAGCGCAGGGCCCGGTAACTTGGCGTGCGCTCGCGGGCGTGCACCGGGTAGCCCTGGCGGAAGCGCTCGATGTCTGCGCTGAGCGCCTCCACCGAGGGGTAGCGTGCCTGCGGGTCCGGCTGGGTCGCGCGCCCGATGATGGCGCCGAGGTCGCCGCGGCCGGCCGGCATCTCCCCGACCATGGTCTGCAGCAGCACGCCGAGGCTGTAGATGTCGCTGGGCGTGCCCACGGGCAGGCCGGCCTGCAGTTCCGGGCTCGCGTAACCCGGCGTGTAGGCCTTGGCCATCCCGCCGCTGCTGGCGTCGGCATCGAGCAGGCGCGCAATGCCGAAGTCGAGCAGCAGCGGGCGGCCGGCGCCATCCATCAGGACATTGGACGGCTTCAGGTCGCAGTGCACGATCAGCTGGGCGTGGGCGAAGGCGACCGCTGCGCAGATCTGCCGGAACAGCTGCAGGCGGAGATCGAGCGGCGGCGCTGCGCGTTCGAGGTAGCGATCGAGGCGCTGGCCCTCGATGTACTCCATGACCAGGTAGGGTCGACCCAGGGGCGTGCTGCCCCCATCGAGCAGCCGGGCGATGTTCGGATGGCTGAGCTGGGCGAGGATTTGCCGCTCGGCGGCGAGCAGGCGCAGCGCGCTGTCGCTGGCCTGGCCGCGCAGCAGCTTGATGGCCGCGCGCTGCTGGAACTGGCCGTCGACACGCTCGGCGAGGAAGACCGCGCCCATGCCGCCCTCGCCCAGCACCTCGACCAGCTGCCAGGCGCCGAGCCGGTCGCCGACGCCGAGCTCGGCGCGCTCTCCTGCCGGGTCCAGCCCGGCCAGGCGACGCTGCACGCGGGTCGCTTCCGAGGTCGCCTCGGCATCGCAGTCACGGGCCATGCGCAGCACGCGTTCGGCCAGCGCGGGCTCGGCGTCCAGCGCGGCCAGTCGTGCCGCCCGTTGCTCCTCGGGCAGGTCGGCCACCGCGTCGAACAGCGCCCGCAACCGGGCGAGCGAAGGCTCAGCCATGGCGCATCGCATCCTGCAGCCAGGCGCGAAGGAAACGCATCTCGCGTTCCACCGTGCGCAAGGACAGCCCCAGCAGTTCGGCGATCTCGATCTGGGTCAGCCCGGCAAAGTAGGTCAGGTGCAGGATCTCGCTGCCGCGCGGGTCGCTGGCGGCCAGCTGCTGCAACGCCTGGTCGAGCGCCAGCAGGTCGAAGACATCCTGCGCGTTGCCGGCCGCGCTGTCGGTGTAGGTCATCTGCAGCGCGCCGCCGCCGCGCTTGTCGGCCGCCCGCGCGCGGGCGTGGTCGACCACCACCGCGCGCATCTTCAGCGACATGACCGCGAAGAAGTGCGCGCGGTCCTTGAGTGACATGGGGCGCTCCAGCATCCCCACCAGCGCTTCCTGCAGCACATCGCTGGCGGTCAGCGTCAGCGGGCCACTGCGGCGCAGGCGTTCGGCGGCCATGCGCTGCAGCTGGGCGTGGCTGTCGCGCAGCACCGCTTCCAGCGCCCGCCCGTCACCGGCGCTCCAGGCTTGCAGCAACTGGGTCAGCGGGATCGGGGGCTGGGAGGACATCGGCACTCCGGGCCGGGCGGCTGTGTCAAATGCTAACGCGGCGTCTGCGATGCTGCCCGGGTCTGGGATCCTGAGGCGAAAGACCATGCGATCGTCCACGCGACAATGGCTGCTGGCCGGACTGGCGGCTGCAATACCGGCCATCGCTGCAGCCGACCTTCCCGACTGTGCGGCGCGCGAGTGGAGTGTCGAGACACGTTCGGCCTGGGTCGAGGCTTCCGTCGGAACGGCCGACGCCGCCATGGCGCTGGTGAACTGCCTGGACGATCCGCTGCCGGCAGTGCGCGACGAGTTCGCGCTGGGTACGTTAACGGCGTGGCTCAGGGGAGGGCAGATCGATCACCCGACTCGGCAGGCTCTGGCAACCCGGCTGATCCGACAACTGCGCGGGGCACCGGATCCCGATGGCTTCCGCCATCCCTTTGCAGCCATGGCGCTGGCCGAGGTGGCCCGGTCTGACCGGCTCGACCCGGTCTTTGCGGCGGAGGAACTGGAGGAGCTGGTTACCGTCGCCACTCGATACCTGCAAGGCATCAGCGACTATCGCGGCTGGCATCCGCAGCAGGGCTGGCGGCACGCCGTCGCCCATGGCGCCGACCTTGTACTGCAGCTCGGCCTGCATCCCCGGCTGGACGCCGAAGCGCAACACCGGCTCCTTGCCGCACTGGCCACGAAGATCGCGCCCGCCGACGCGCCGGACTATGTCGCCGGGGAGCCCGAACGCCTGGCGCGCGCGGTCCATTACCTCCATGCGCGTGGACTTCTCGACGAAAACGAGCAGGACGCGTGGCTCAAGGCCTTGCTCGAAACCGCGCCCGCGGATTCGGACACCGCCGCTTACCTCACCTGGCGCCACAATCTGTTGGCTTTCCTGCAGGCGCTCGGCTACGCCGCCCGCGCCGCGGGCCAGTCGGAGCGCGCGCAAGCCATCGACGAAATCGCTGGACCGCTGCTCGGCGTGTGAGAGCTCGGAAGATCCGCCGGCTCCCGGATAGACCTGTGCGGCGCCCGACGCTGCCGGCTTTCGCCCCGGAACCTTGGGCTCACCTCGGTGCCATGCCCCCTCTCCCCAACCCTCTCCCACGAGGGGAGAGGGGCTCGCACGGTCAAGAATGACGTTTGCACGTATTTGATTATTCGAAGTTTCCTTGGATATGGCTCCGCCGGTTCGCACTATCTTCGGCGCTGCCCTGCCGCGATGAGCCGTGCGCCGCCATGCCTTTCACGCTGCACCTTTGCTATGCCGATGCACCGCTGAATTCGGTGGCCGAGGCCCCGATCGCCCGCGCATCACTGGAGTAGCCCCGGGGTCGCTTGATCGGTCGCCATTAGCCTGATGGCCATCGTCCTGCTGGCGGCCTGCGCCGGCCCCGCCGCCCGCGAACGGCAGCGGCTGGTCCCGGCCCAGCAGCGAGGGCAGGAAGGTCGATCGCATGGTGGGATTCCCGAAGGACGGCGAAGTGCCGCACCGGGAAGTACGCAGATTCCGTAGCGAAGCGACACCTGGCGGCAAGCTCTGTTGCGCGCGGCGCGGACTCCCGGGCTCCTGCTCTTGCGCGGCGCTCCACGCAGGCGCGAGACTGGCTCGGCATGAACCCGATTCCCTACCCTCGCGACCTGCGCGGCTATGGCCGCCATCCGCCGCACCCACAGTGGCCGGGCGGAGCACGCGTGGCGGTGCAATTCGTGCTCAACGTCGAGGAAGGCGCGGAGAGCTGCGTGCTCGATGGCGATGCCGGCAGCGAGGTGTTCCTCTCCGAGATCATCGGCGCGACGAGCTACCCGGACCGGCACCTCAGCATGGAGTCGATCTACGAGTACGGCTCGCGGGTCGGTGCCTGGCGCATCCTGCGCGAGTTCGAGCGGCGCGGCCTGCCGCTGACCGTGTTCGGTGTCGCCCAGGCCCTCGAGCGCAATCCCGAGCTGACCGCCGCCTGCGTGCAGGCGGGCCACGAGATCGCCTGCCACGGCTGGCGCTGGCTGCACTACCAGCACATCGACGAGGCCACCGAGCGCGAGCACCTCGAGCGCGCGGTGGCGGTCCACACCGCCGTCACCGGCAGCCCGCCGCTCGGCTGGTACACCGGCCGCGACAGCCCCAACACGCGGCGGCTGGTGGTCGAGCACGGCGGCTTCGCCTACGACTCGGATTACTACGGCGACGAGCTGCCCTTCTGGACCCGGGTGACGCTGGCCGATGGCCGCCGGCTGCCGCACCTCGTGGTCCCGTACACGCTCGATGCCAACGACATGCGCTTCGCCACCGCGCAGGGCTTCCATTGCGCGAGCCAGTTCCACGAGTACCTGCGCGACAGCTTCGATGTGCTGCATGCCGAAGGCGAGCACGCGCCGAAGATGATGTCGGTGGGCATGCACGCGCGCCTGCTCGGGCGCCCGGGACGCTTTGCCGCGCTCACGCGCTTCCTCGACCACCTGGCTGCGCACGAGGGCGTGTGGATCTGCCGGCGCATCGACATCGCCCGCCACTGGCAGGCGCGCTTCCCGGCGCCATCGCCCGGCTGGACCCTCGACGGCCTCAATCGTGCCGACGCCCGGATCTTCGTCGACAGCCTGGGCGGGATCTTCGAGCACTCGCCGTGGGTCGCCAGCGGCGTTGTCGACCAGCGTCCCTTCGCCAGCCTGGACGCCTTGCACCAGGCGATGTGTGCGGTGGTCGACGGCGCCGGCGAGGAGCGCCAGCTGGCGCTGATCCGCGCCCATCCGCAACTGGCGGGCAAGGCGGCCATCGCCGGCGAGCTGACGGCTTCCAGCAGCCGCGAACAGCAGGGCGCCGGCCTCGATCGCTGCAGCGCCGAGGAATACGCCCGCCTGCACGCGCTGAACGCCGCCTACGAGCAGCGCTTCGGCTTCCCCTTCATCCTCGCGGTGCGCGGCCACGACCGCTACAGCATCCTCGCCGAGCTGGACCGGCGCCTGCACCAGCCGGCCGACCGGGAGTTCGCCGAGGCGTTGCAGCAGATCGCGCGCATCGCCCGCTTCCGCCTGCAGGATCTGCTGGCGGAAAGCCGCTGAAGCGCGCCCGGCCGCGACGCCCGGCGCCACGTTCCCACCTTCTTCCCAGGCCTGCCGATGAGCCTCCCCGACTTCACCCGCCTCTACCCCAACCTCGCCGATGCCCGCCTCGGCGCCGTGGCACTCGCCGCCAGCGACGAGTTCTTCGCCGCCAAGGAACGCATGCTCGATCCGCGCCCGGCGGTGTTCGTGCCCGGCAAGTACGACGAGAACGGCAAGTGGATGGACGGCTGGGAGAGCCGGCGCCGCCGCGGTCCCGGCCACGACTGGTGCATCGTCCGCCTGGCGCGGCCGGGCTGGCTGCACGGCGTGGACCTCGACACCAGCCACTTCACCGGCAACTATCCGCCGGCCGCCTCGCTCGACGGCTGCCTGCTGGAAGCCGGCGACCCGGACGCGGACACCCAATGGTTCCCGCTGCTGCCGGGCGTGGCCCTGTCCGGCAACAGCCCGCACCTGCATGCGCTGGATGGCACGCGCCTGGTCAGCCATGTGCGCGTGAACCTCTATCCCGACGGCGGACTCGCACGGCTGAGGCTCTACGGCCAGGCGCGTCCGGACAGCGCTGACCGTGACAGCGACGGACGGGTCGACCTGGTGGCGGTGCTGCAGGGCGGGCGCGTGCTCGCGGCCAACAACGAGCACTTCGGCGCAGCCTCGAACCTGCTGCTGCCCGGGCGCGGCACCTGCATGGGCGATGGTTGGGAGACCCGCCGCCGGCGCGAGCCGGGCCACGACTGGTGCATCCTCGAGCTGGCGCGTCCCGGCGTGATCGAGGCGGTCGAGGTGGACACCGCGC
>JANJUH010000216.1 GCA_024710675.1 Lysobacterales bacterium | reverse complement strand
CGCCCATCTCGATCCCGGTGGCGATCACGCCGATCTGCTCGCCGACGCATTGCGATATCGACCCCGGTACCAGACGGATGTCGGCCTGTTGATCACCGACGCACTGCTGGTGCCACTGGGTCACACCGAGATCGGCTACCTCGGCTCACAACCCTGGGGCCCTTCGTTTCAGCGCTTCCGCCAGACCGAGGCCTTCGAGCGGATCATTCGCGAGGCCGGCGTGCTGGCCTACTGGCGCGCGCACCGCTTCCCGCCACAGTGCCGGCCCGTTGGCGCCGAGGACTTCACATGCGACTGAGCGCCCGGGCATCGCTGCCGATGGCCGGCACGGGGAGCGAGTGATGCTGCTGCGCCGCGTCATCGAGCATGTTCGCGAGCAGAACTGGTTCGCCGTCGGCATCGACTTCGTGATCGTGGTCGTCGGTGTGTTCATCGGTATCCAGGTGGCGAACTGGAACGAGGAGCGGCTACAGGCGCGCGAAGGGGCGCAGTACGCGGCGCGTCTGCAGGCCGACCTCGGCGCGGAGCTGGAGAACTGGCAGAACCTCGTGGCCTACCTTCGTGTGGTGCGGGACAATGCCGATCGCGCGGTCGCGGTCCTCGAAGGGCGGATCGAAACGGGCGACGAAGCGCTGTTGATCCATGCCTATCGCGCGACCCAGTACATGTATTACCAGCGGCGTCGCTCGACCTTCGACGAGATGACATCCACGGGTTCCCTGGGCCTGATCGCGGACCAGGCGCTGCGCGACACCGCCGTCCTCTATTTCCGCTTCGACGCCATCGACCGGACATTCGAGGAGGGCGGCGGTTCGGCCTTTCGCCGGCTCTTCCGGGGCAGTTTGCCGATCAGGGTGCAGGACGCCCTGAGCGAGCGTTGCGGCGACCGCATCGAATACCTGCATGGCCTCGGCCAGCAGCGGCTGGATCTCGGCTATGCCTGCGAGACCGGTCTGTCGGCGCCCGACATCGCTGCTGCGGCCGAAGTGCTGCGCACCCACCCCGAGTTGTTGCCCGCCCTGCGGCTGCGCGCGATAAACCTGAGGACCTCGATCGAGGATCTCACCACGTACGCTGTCGACCTCGAGCGGGCCTTGCGTGCCGCGACCGGGGCGCCGGGTCCGGGGCGGGATGGGTGATGCGGCGCCGGGCCATTCTCGAGGCCTTGCTAGCCTGCGCCTTGATCGGAAGGGCAGCTCCGGCGCGGGCCTCATCGGCGCGCGTGCTCGTGATCGGGGCCGGCATGGCCGGCCTTTCCGCGGCCCGCCAGCTCGCCGATGAGGGATTCAAGGTCACGGTACTCGAAGCGCGTGACCGCATCGGCGGCCGCATCCACACCGATCGCACGTTCGGCAGCGCCGTGGATCTCGGTGCCGCGTGGATTCACGGCACCGAGGGCAATCCGATCGCCGACCTGGCGCGGCGGGCGCGAGCGCGGACCGTCGCGACCGATTGGGAGGCCTTCGCGCTATACAAGGGCGGCGCGGAAGTCGGGGATCGAGCGACTGCCGCTGGCGAGCGCTTGGCTGAGCGCTGGCTCACTGCAGCGAGCGCTGCCGCCGAGCGCGGGGATAGCCTGGGCGAATTGCTGGCAGCCGAGATTGCGCGCACGGGGGCGAAGGCCGATCCCGCGACGCTCGCCGTGGCGCAATGGATGGTCACGGGCGCCATCGAACTCGAGTACGGCGAGGACCGCGATGCGCTCGCGGCCATTGCCTACGATGCCGAGGAGGCTTTCGAGGGCGACGATGTGCTCTTCCCGGGCGGCTACGACGCGCTGCCGCGCCTGCTCGCCGAGGGACTGGAGGTACGCCTGGGCGCCGCTGTTGAGCGCGTCGTGCACGACGAGTCCGGTGTGCGCGTGTACGGCGGTTTCGGCGAGATGGCGGCCGAAGTCGCCGTGCTGGCGATGCCGCTGGGCGTGCTGCAGGCGGGTCGGATCGAGATCACCCCGGGCCTGCCTGACGGCCATCGTCGGACACTCGCGCAACTAGGGATGGGTGTCCTCGAGAAGGTGGTGATGCGTTTCGACGAAGCCTTCTGGCCCGAGGGCCTGCACGGCCTCGGCGCGTTGGACAGCCTGATCCCGGTCGAGCACTACCCACTCGACGTGCACGGTGCCGGGCCGCTGCTGGTGGCGCTGGTCGGCGGCGATGCGGCGCGCGCACTGGCGAAAAAGGATGAGGCCAGCGCGGTACGGGCGGTGCTCGCGCCGCTGGCGCAGGCCATGGGCCGCGAGCTGCCCGCCCCCAAGCAGGTGGTACGCAGCCGCTGGACCGACGACCCGTGGGCCATGGGCTCCTATTCGGTGGTGCGGCCGGGCGGCGATCCGGAGGACCGCGAGGTGCTCGCAAAGCCGGTCGGGCCGCGGCTGTGGCTGGCCGGCGAGCACACCGTCGTCGACCACCCGGCGACGGTGCACGGCGCCTGGCTGTCCGGGCAGCGTGTGGCGATGAAGGTGCTGGCGACGCTAAGGAGCCAATGAGGTCGGCTGGTCGCCGGCGAGTCTCCTGAGTCGCTCCGCGGTCTCGCCATTCGCCGGAAAAAAGGCCTCCAGCGCCAGTTCCGACAGCGTGATGTCGCCGGGGCTGCCGAAGACCGTGATCGTGCTGAACAGGCGCAGTTCACCCAAGGGGCTGCGCAGGCGGAACAGCGCGATCACGTCTGGCAGCGGCGAGTGGTAGCCGCCGGGCTGGTCTTCGCCGGGCAGGGTCGGGTAGGCCTTCAGCTCCTCCAACAGGCTCTCCAGCACCGGATCGCCGCTTTGCTCGGCGAGGCGCCGCAGTCGCGCCAGCAGGTGCGCGCGCCACTCGCCCAGGTTGACGATGGCGGGTGCCAGGCCCTGCGGATGCAGCGTGATGCGCAGCACGTTGGCGGGTGGTGCGAGCAGCTCCGGTGCCACGGCGGCCAGCAGGGCCTGGGCGGTCGCGTTGGCCAGCACCAGGTTCCAGTGGCGATCGACCGCGACGGCCGGGTAGGGCGCGTGCGCATTGAGCACTTGGCGTACCGCTTCGAGTGCTTGCGCCAGTTGCGGCTCGTCGATGCGGTGCTCGGGGAAGTGCGGCGCGTAGCCGGCCGCCAGCAGCAGGCGATTGCGCTCGCGCAATGGCAGTTCGAGCACGGCGCCCAGGCGCAGCAGTAGCTCACGGCTGGGTCGCGCGCGTCCGGTCTCGACGAAGGACAGGTGGCGCGTGGAGACCTCGACATCGAGGGCCAGATCGA
Source organism: Lysobacterales bacterium (assembly GCA_024710675.1). Taxonomy (GTDB): domain Bacteria; phylum Pseudomonadota; class Gammaproteobacteria; order Xanthomonadales; family SZUA-5; genus JANJUH01. The sequence continues at coordinate 3,563 of JANJUH010000216.1, read as the reverse complement.
GCTGGCTGCGGCGGCGACGGGTGCGCCATTGCCGGAGGAGGGGGCCGATCGCAAGGCTGTTCATGGCGGCATCGTAGCGTTCGCGCGGTGCGCTGCCCATGACCTCGCAGGTAATCGCCAGGATGACCTGCGGGCGCGATGCTGGTGTTCAACGGAAACGAAAGGACACGGCCCCATGCGTACGATCACACCTGCCCCCCTGTTGCGTTTCGCCTGCCGGCTCGATGGCGTGGGCAGTTTCGCGGCCGGCGTACTCGCACTCGGCGGATCGTCGAGCGGTGCCCAGTGGCTGGGCATGCCGCCTGCCGTGGTCCTCGCGCTCGGCGTCTTCATGGCGGGCTATGGCGCCTTCGTTGGCTGGCTGGGTGGACGCGAGCGCCTGGTGCGTGCCCTGGTCCTGATGATTGCCGCCGGCAATGCGGGCTGGGTGCTGGCAAGCCTCGTGTTGCTGGGCGGTCCGTGGATCGATCCGGATTCGACGGGCGTGGCGATCATCCTCGCCCAGGCCGCGGCGGTCGCACTGTTCTCGACGCTGCAGTTCGCCGGACTCGCGCGCAGCATCGAGGTGGCGCGATGAAGCCGGGTCTGGCGGAAATCACCCTTTGCATCGCGCTCGTCGGCGCGGCGCTGATCCACCTGTTGCCGGTGCCGGGTGTGCTCGGAAGCGAGTGGCTGGTGAAGCTCTACGGTATCGCCGTGCCCGACCCGGCGAGCGAGTTCCTGCTGCGCCATCGCGCGATCGTGTTCGGGCTGATGGGGATGGCCTTGCTGGCCGCACTGGCGATTCGTGCGTGGCGCACGCCGTTCGTGCTCTTCGTGCTGGCCAGCGATCTCGCCTTCCTGCTGATCGCGGTGGTGGACTGGCCCGGGTCCACTGCCTTGCAGCGCGTCATCGCCTTCGATGGCCTCTCGGTCGCGCTGCTGTTCCTGGCGCTGATCGTTGACCCGCTGACGAAACCAGGCGCCTGACCGCGTGGGTTTCCAAAGCGCGGGATCCCCTTTGGAACGGCGGGCGTGGCGACGCTCAGGCGGACAGCGCGATCACGTACACCCCCGCCCCGGTCGGATCATCGATGCGCGCGATGCGACCGACGCCCGGGGCGTCGAAGGCCGGGACGCAGATGCTGCCTCCGAGTTCGGTGGTCCGTCGCACGCAGGCATCGACATCGGGCACGAGAATGTAGAGCGACCAGTGCGCGGGCATCTCGCCCCACTCGGCGGTCATCGGCAGGATGCCGCCGTGGCGGGTGCCGCCGGCGAGGTACTCGATGTAGTCGATGCCGGCGGGGTTGGGCACCTCGGTCGACTTGAACTCCCAGCCCAGCAGCGCGCCGTAGAAGGCCTGTGCGCCAGCCGAATCGCGTGTCGCCAGTTCCACCCAGCCGATCGAGTGATCCTCGAACATCGTGAAGTCGCCCGCATCGGCATGTGCGGACTGCCAGACGCTGAATACCGCGCCGGATGGATCGGCCAGCACCGCGCCACGGCCGTGGCCGGGCACATCGAAGGGCGCGGCCAGCGTCGTGCCACCGAGCGCCTGCGCGTGCTGGCAGGCGGCATCGACATCGGCGACAGCGAAATACACACCCCACGCCGAGGGTTGTCCTTCGCTGCCGGGCGGCAATCCGCACAGCGCGCCGATGGTGCCGTTGGCATTGCGCAGGAAGGTGTATTCGCCCATCTCGCCCATGTCGATGGCGTCGGCGTTCCAGCCGAACAGCCGCTGGTGGAAGGCGAGGGAATCGTCGGGACGGGTGCTGGCCAGTTCGAACCAGCACGGGGCGCCGGGCGCGGGTTGATGCCTGGGCATGACAGTGTCTCCGCTGGCGACAGGCCACGATGGTGCAACGGGAACAGCGTCGTGGCAAGCACCCTTGTTGACCATCGTATAGATTGCGCGAAGGCCGGCATCCGGGAAGCAACATGAGCGAAAGACAAGGTGGCACCGCGGGCGACGGGGCTTCCGCGCGGGTCAGCTTCGAGCGCCTGCGCGAACGCACCGACGAGCTGGAGCTGCTGATATCGGGCCTGTCGATGGTGGCCTTGTTCGCCTTGCCAGGGTGGCTGATCGACTTTCACGAGGCCTGGCAGACGCACCTGCCGCTGGCGGCGCTGTCGGCAGCGGCATTGCTGGTGCCGATGCTGGTGTTGTGCAGTTACCTGCTGGCTTTCGGCTTCGCCATTCACCTCGCCCTGCGCGGTTACTGGGTGGGGCTGATCGGGCTCAAGGCGGCGTTTCCGGAAGGCATCCGCTGGGAGCGGGCCAGCGGCATCGGGCCGATTAACCGCGAGCATCTCCAGCGCCTGCTGCCTTCGCTCGACAGCAGCATCGCGCGGGCTGACCGGCTGGCCTCGATGCTGTTCGCCGGCACCACCCTGGGGGCCCTGGTCATCGCCTGGCTGGCCTTGCTCGGCTCACTGGTCTTCGTCGTCGGCGCACTGGTGGGCAGCCGCAGCGGCGGCATCAACCAGACGATCGCCTTCGGCATGGATCTCTTCATGCTGGCGCTGGTCGGCAGCGTGGCGCTGCTGTGGTTGCTGGATTCGGCGCTGGCGCGGTGGCTGCCGATGTTGCGCGGCTGGCGGGTCTTCCGCTGGCTCGTCCGTGGCCTTGCGCTGGTCGCAGGCGTCTTCTTCCCGCCGCGACTGATCGGGCCGGTGCGCCTGACGCTGCAGACCAACACCAGGCCGCGGCTTTTCCTGGTGTTGGCCGTGCTCGCCGTCTTGCTGCTGCCGATGGTCGCCGTGCAGCAATTCCAGGCATTTCGGGGCTTCGATCGATTCGGCACCCACGGCATGCTGCACTCGCGCGATCTCGATGCCGGCATCCGCAGCATGCATTACGAGTCGCAGCGCATCCCGCGCCAGCGCAGCGCCGGCGTGCCGATGATCCCGGCGCCGGTCGTCGAGACGGCCTTCCTGCCGCTCTTCCTGCCCTATGTTCCGATCCGCGACGATCCACTGATCCGCGCGCGTTGCCCCGGTCGTGAACCGCTCGAGCTGTTTGCCCGCCTGCCCGAACTCGGGCAGGCCGAACGCGATGCCCGCGCCGTCGAACGCAGCGAGAGTGCCCGGGACTGCCTGGCCCGGCTGTGGCGGGTGGACCTGGGTGGGCAAACGCTCCCATTCGAGGCCTTCCTGCCCGCCGAGCGAGCAGATCTCGGCTACCGCGGACTGCTCGGATACCTCGATCTGCGCGAACTGGAGCCCGGCCTCCAGCAGTTGAGCGTCGAGTTCCGGCCCGATCCGGAGGCCGACGAGGGCGAAATCGAAGAACAGATCTCAGGGCGGGCGCGCTACGTGATTCCCTTCCTGTGGAGTCCGGAGTCTGCCGTGGAGCCTCGGGCTCGAAGCGGCGACTGAGGGCTGCAAAGCGTCTGCTGCAGCGCGCTGGCCGCGCCTCTGGTGGATCGGGATTCATCGCGATGCATTTCGCCAGGTGGCTCAAGAGCGTCCGGATGAATCCGGACCCACAGCAGCGGGCTTCGGCCTTGGTGGGTCGGGATTCATCCCGACGCTTGGCAGGTCGCAGATCAAGAGCGTCCGGATGAATCCGGACCCAC
>JANJUH010000213.1 GCA_024710675.1 Lysobacterales bacterium | reverse complement strand
GGCCGAGGGCCGTGCGCTGGAGGAGCTGCTGGAACGCCTGCCCGAGGAACTGGCCGAGACGCTGCGTGGCGGCCAGGACGGTCTCGTCACGCTCGCCCGTGACGGCGAGGACGAGGTCTTCCACCTGAGCAGCCGCAGTTTCGAGCTGCACGGCCGGCGCCATCGCCTGACCCTGCTGCGCCGGCTGACCCGCGAGATGGCACGGCAGGAAGTCAGCACCTGGAAGAAGGTGATCCGCGTGCTCAGCCACGAGCTGAACAATGCGCTGGGACCGATCCGCTCGATGGCGCACACCGGGCGCGTGTACGCCGAGCGCGGCGATGTGGGCGCGCTGAACCGGATCTTCGAGACCATCGACGAGCGCGCACGCCACCTCGATGCCTTCATCGGCGGTTATGCGCGCTTCGCCAAGCTGCCGGCGCCGCGGCTCGATTCAGTGCCGTGGGCGGACTTGCTGCGCGCGGTCGCCGAAGGCCAGACCGTGCGCATCGTCGAGCCCTTGCCGGCAGACCCGGCCTGGATCGATCGGGCGCAGATCGAACAGGTGCTGATCAACCTGGTCAAGAACGCGGTCGAGGCCGGCTCGGCGCCCGAGCAGGTCGAAATTGCCGTGCAGGACGCCGGCCCGCAAGTCATCGTCCAGGTGCGCGACCGGGGTTCCGGCATGCTGCCGGCGGTGCTCGAGCAGGCCCTGCTGCCGTTCTATTCGACGAAGCGCTCCGGTACCGGCCTCGGCCTCGCGCTGGCGCGCGAGATCGCCGAGGCGCATGGCGGAAGGATTCGATTGGCCAACCGGCCGGATGGTGGGCTGATCGTGAGCCTGTGGTTGCCGAAGCGCGGTGCGTAGGGGCGCCCTGCGGCGTCACCGCCGGTGCGGTTCGCTGCGCTCACCGGCACCCTGCAGGTCGCCCCGCGACGAACGGGCGGGCGTGTAGGGTGTGGTGCGCGCAGCGCACCGCACCGCACCGAGGCTCACGGCGTTCTCACCCCGCCAGCAAACGCTCCGCACCCAACGCGATGAGGGCCTCGGCGGCCTGCTCGCCGAGTTGCTCGGGCTGCCCGGCAACGCCCTCGATCGCGGTTCGAAGGATCTCCCCGCTGCCAGGCTTGCCGACCAGGCCACGCAGCGACAGGCCACCATCGACGTGCTGGCAATAGGCACCGATCGGCACCTGGCAGGAACCGCCGAGACGGCGATTGAGCGCGCGCTCGGCGGTGATGCAGGTGGCCGTGGGCTCGTCATGCAGGCGCGCGAGCAGCGCCTTCACCGGTGCCGGCGCATCGCTGCGGATCTCGATGCAGACCGCGCCCTGGGCGGCGGCCGACAGCCAGTCCGGCGCGATCAGCCGCGAACGGATCCGTGTCCCGAAGCCCAGTCGTTTCAGGCCCGCCACCGCGAGCACGATCGCGTCGTACTGGCCGGCGTCGAGCTTGGCCAGGCGCGTGTTGACGTTGCCGCGCAAATCGCGGACCTGCAGGTCCGGCCGCCGCGCCAGCAGTTGCACCTGGCGGCGCAGCGAGGAGGTACCGACGATCGCGCCTTGCGGCAGTTCGTCGAGCGTCCCGTAGTGGTTGGAGACGAAGGCATCGGCCGGGTCCTCGCGCTCGAGGATCGCGGCCAGCTCGAAGCCCTCGTCGAGGTCCACCGGCACGTCCTTCAGCGAATGCACCGCGAGATCCGCCTCGCCGCGCGCCATCGCCAGTTCCAGCTCCTTCAGGAACAGGCCCTTGCCGCCGATCGCCGCCAACGAGCGGTCGAGCACCTCATCCCCTCGGGTCGACAGCGGCACCAGCTCCACCTGCACACCCGGATCGAGCGCGCGCAGGCGTTCGGCGACGTGCTCGGTCTGCCACAGGGCGAGCGGGCTCTTGCGGGTGGCGATGCGCAGCAGCATGGGCGGTCGTCCTCGGGTCAACGCATGGGCTGCGGGCCGCCGAGCGGGGCCCGGGCGGCGTCGAAGGAGCGAACACCGACGGCTGCGCGCGTCAGGCGCTCCTGGGCCACCACGTTCGCGAAAACGGTCAGGTATCCGCCGTCAGGGAAGTTCAGGCGCCCCCGCTGGAGGTCTCCCGATGGACCGCCCTTCAATGTGAATCGGACCGGCACCACCGCGCTGCCGGCCACCGGCTTGCCGTCGACCCGCTGCGGTTCGAACTCCCAGTCCCAGGCGACCTTACGCGCGGCGGCTGCCATCCTGGAGAGGTCGCGGTCCGTTGTCAGTGCCTCGACCGCCGTCGGCTTGCCGTCCGGCCCGAACTCGATCTGCAGGCGCACCTCCCCGGTACGGCCCGCGCTGAGATCGCGCGATGGATACCGGGGGGCCGTGGTGCGGCGCAGGCCAGCGGTCAGATGGACATCATCGAGCACCACCTCGAGCCCGTCGTCCCTGGGCAGCACGGCCAGCTGCAGCGTCGCACGGCTTGCCGACGCGACCGGCTTGCCATCGACCTTCGCCGGCTCGAACTCGACCCGGCCGAGGCGCTCGATGATGGCCTGCTGCATGGTCTTGCCCAGCGTGGAGTCGACCAGGCGGGCCTCGATCAGGCGGCCCTCCGGACCAATCTCCAACTCGGCCGACTGGTAGCCGAACCAGCGCTCCTCCGATCCGTCCGAGGCCGCTGCCGCGACGCAGAGTGCCAGCCCGAGCGCGAGACCCGCCATCCAGTGAGCCAGGGTGCGCATCGCCGGGTCCTCAGCGCGTCAGCGGCTTGTACTTGAGGCGATGCGGCTTTGCGCCTTCCTCGCCGAGGCGGCGCTTCTTGTCGGCCTCGTAGTCGCTGTAGTTGCCCTGGAAGAACTCGACGTGCGAATCGCCCTCGAAGGCGAGGATGTGGGTGGCGATGCGGTCGAGGAACCAGCGGTCGTGGCTGATCACCATCACGCAGCCGGGGAACTCGAGGATCGCGTCCTCGAGCGCGCGCAGGGTTTCGACGTCGAGGTCGTTCGAGGGTTCGTCGAGCAAGAGCACGTTGCCGCCCTGCAGCAGCGTGGAGGCCAGGTGCAAACGGCCGCGCTCACCGCCCGAGAGCGTGCCGACGAGCTTCTGCTGGTCGGTGCCCTTGAAGTTGAAGCGGCCGATGTAGGCGCGCGACTGGATCTCGGTGTTGCCGATGGTGAGGATGTCGAGACCGCCGGAGACCGCCTGCCAGACGTTCTTGTCGGCATCGAGCGCGTCGCGCGACTGGTCGACATAGGCGAGCTTGACCGTCGGGCCGATCACCACCTCGCCCGAATCCGGCTCTTCCTTGCCGGTGATCATCTTGAACAGCGTGGACTTGCCGGCGCCGTTCGGGCCGATGATGCCGACGATCGCGCCGGGCGGGACCTTGAAGGACAGGTTGTCGATCAGCAGGCGGTCGCCAAAGGCCTTGGAGACGCCGCGGAAGTCGATGACGAGGTCTCCCAGGCGCTCGCCGGGCGGAATGAAGATCTCGTTGGTCTCGTTGCGGCGCTGGTACTCGACCGAGTTCAGCTCCTCGAACTTGGCCAGGCGCGCCTTGCTCTTGGCCTGGCGGCCCTTGGCGTTCTGGCGCACCCATTCCAGCTCGCGCGCGATCGCCTTCTGGCGCGCCTTCTCCTGCTGGGCTTCCTGCTTGAGGCGCTCTTCCTTCTGCTCCAGCCAGGAGCTGTAGTTGCCCTTCCACGGAATGCCGCGGCCGCGGTCGAGTTCGAGGATCCACTCGGCGGCGTTGTCGAGGAAGTAACGGTCGTGGGTGACCGCCACCACGGTGCCGGGGAAGCGCGCCAGGAACTGCTCCAGCCACTCCACAGACTCGGCGTCGAGGTGGTTGGTGGGCTCGTCGAGCAGCAGCATGTCGGGCTTTTGCAGCAGCAGGCGGCACAGCGCGACGCGCCGCTTCTCGCCGCCGGAGAGGTTCTTCACCACCGCATCCCAGGGCGGCAGGCGCAAGGCGTCGGCGGCCTGCTCCAACTGCTGTTCCATCGTGTGGGCATCGCCGGCAGCAAGGATCGCTTCGAGGCGCGCCTGCTTCTCGGCGAGCGCGTCGAAATCGGCATCGGGCTCGCCATAGGCGGCGTAGACCTTGTCCAGTTCCGCCTGCGCATTGAGGATTTCGCCGAGGCCCTCCTCGACGCACTCGCGCACCGTCTTCTCCGGATCGAGCTTCGGCTCCTGCTCGAGAAAGCCGATCTTGATGCCGGGCTGCGGGCGGGCCTCGCCGATGAAGTCCTTGTCGGTGCCGGCCATGATGCGCAGCACCGTCGACTTGCCGGCGCCGTTCAAGCCCAGCAGGCCGATCTTGGCGCCCGGGTAGAAGGACAGCGAGATGTCCTTGATGATCTCGCGCTTGGGCGGCACGGTCTTGCTGACGCCGATCATCGTGTAAATGTACTGCATGGCTGGCTCCTGGTCCGGGCGACGGGGCGCCCGTGGCGCGGCTACGCCTGCGCGTCGCTCGCGGAAATGGGCAGGGGAAATGGCGCCGTATGCTGCCAGTGCAGCATGGGGGCGGCAATCGGGAATGCGAGGTGGCGGGCGCTCGTCGCGCCGGAGAAGGGCGGGAAAGAAGAAGCGGGGCTGGGGGCTGGGGCGAGTGCGCTGGCGCTCGGGCTCGTCAGGATCGACCCTGGCCGGCGCCTTCATCGTCTCCGCGAGCGCCGCCGAGCGGCCCGTCGCGATCTCGGCGGCATGAGCAGGGATTGCTTCGTCGCCCTGCTGGCTCCTCGCAATGACGCCCGGCAGTTTGCCTCAGGCCGCCTCCACCTCCAGCGGCAGCGGATCGACCGGCAGTTTCTCCGGGCGCAGTTCGGTCAGGCGGTTGTGGCGGTCGACGAACACCGCCTTCGGTCGCCAGGCATGTGCCTCGGCATCCTCGAGCACGACGAAGCTCGCGATGATCACGAGGTCACCGACCTCGACATGGTGCGCGGCGGCGCCGTTGACGCAGATCACGCCCGAATCGCGCGGCCCGGAGAAGGTGTAGGTGACGAAGCGCGTGCCGCGGGTGACGTTCCAGACGTGCACCTGTTCGAACTCGAGGATGCCGGCGGCATCGAGCAGGTTCTGGTCGACAGTGACGCTGCCCTCGTAGTGCAGGTTGGCGTCGGTGACGGTGGCTCTGTGGATCTTGCCACCGAGCAGGGTGCGCTTCATCCGGGTCGTCCTGTGTCAGGGCGAGGGTTGGTCACAGTAGCACGGTGAATGCGAATGGGGGCTTAGCGGGTCAGGAGGACAAAGGGGCAAGGGACAGGGGGCAAGGGGCAGGGGGCAGGGGGCAAGGGGGTGTGGACTGCGGAGGTGCCCGGCCGTGACGCGCGCCTGGTCCCCCGCCCCCCGCCCCCCCCCCCAGCGTTCCCCCGCCACCCCCACCCCCACCACCACCCCCCCCCCCCCCCCCCCCCTGTGCGCGCCCCCCGCCGTGGCCGGCGCC
>JANJUH010000172.1 GCA_024710675.1 Lysobacterales bacterium | reverse complement strand
CCCCGCCTCGTGGTGACCTCAAAGCCCCGGCCTTGTGCCGGGGCTTTTTTTTCGGGACTCGGGACTCGGGACTCGGGAAAAGCTCCCCGACCAGACCCTCGGCGCGACCCAGCCTTCGTAGGAGCGCCCTCTGGGCGCGATGGGGCTCGCCGCGCGGCCTTTCGCGCGCAGAGCGCGCTCCTACGGGTGCGGCGCTTTCCGGCCCTCCAGTCGCAGGATCGCCCTCTGGGCGCGATCAGGGCAGACCCTTCGCCTGGCGGCGAAGCGTCCGCCCTACGTGGCCTCGAAGCGATTGGCCTCGCGGTTCTTGCGCACCTTGAAGGGATCCCAGACCAGGCCGCTCATCGCCACGTAGACCCCCGGCGGCAGCGACTGCAGGGCGCCGATCGCAATGCCGATGTTGAACACCGCATCGGAGTTCTGAAAGCGCGCCGGATTGAGTGCCCCGGTCAGCACGATGGTCTTGCCGGGAATCCCGGCCAGTGTCCTGGCGGTCTCGACCATGGTGTCGGTGCCGTGGGTGACCAGCACATGCGCGTGCGCCAAGGCCTCGATCGCCGAGCGAATGGCAGCGCGGTCCTCGGCATCGATATGCAGGCTGTCCTTGCGCATCAATGGCAGCACTTCGTAGGAAAAGCCCACGCCGAAGCCCGCCAGGATCTTGCCGATCTGCGGTTCGCCCACCTGGTAACTGGACAGGTCGTCGAAATAGATCTTGTCGATGGTGCCGCCGGTGGTGACGATGCTGAGGTGTTGCATCACGTTGCGCGCGCTCCTTCGTTCGTCAGCAATTCGGAATCCTCGGCGCTCGCCTCGTCGATCCGCAAGAGGCCATGGGCCATGAAACGACGTGCTGCGGCGAGTGGACGGCGATCGCCCTCCTCGCGCAGCGACCACTCGGCCTGACGCAGCAGCAGCACCAGCGCGAAGCAGCGCGACAGCGTCATCGCGATGCCACGGGCCTTTCCGATGCGCGAGCCATCGCTGGCCCGATAGGTCATCGCCGCGGCCTCGATCGCAGCCGCAATGGCGGGCGCGAAGGACTGCGCCACATCGCCACAGGCACGAACTTCCCCCTCCAGCCAGGCCCGTGCCTGCGCCCAGACGCGATCGTTGGCCAGCACCTTCATCGCATCCAGCGAGAGCACATCCGTGGTGCCTTCCCAGATGCTGAAGACCTGGGCATCGCGCAGCAAGACCGGCAGCCCGGTGTCCTCGATGTAGCCGGCACCGCCAAAGCCCTCGATGATCTCGCTGATTCCGGCCACGGCCTGGCGCCCCGTCGAGAGCTTGAGCAGCGGGATCATCAGTCGTAACAGCGCCGACCCGACCTCGTCGAGCAGGCCATGCTCCGCTCGCCCCATCCAGGCGGCGACATGCAGCGCGAACTGCAATCCCGCCTCGAACTCTGCCTGCACGCCGGCAAAGGTTTGGCGGAACGCGGGCTGTGCGGCCAGCGGCGCGCCGAAGACCTCGCGGCGCCCGGCATAGTCGCGCAGCAACTGCAGCCCGCGGCGCAGGTAGCTGAGCGCGGCCATGGCATTCCACACGCGCGTCTGGTTCAACACCGGCGCAATCATGCGCACGCCCCGGCACGGCTCACCGACCAGCCGCGCGGGTGCGCCGCCCAGCGTCAATTCGGCCGTCGGCAGCTTGCGGCTCCCGAGCTTGTCCTTGAGACGATCGATGACGATGTTCTGCAGGCGCCCGGACGCATCGCGTGGCTCGATGTAGAACAGCGCCAGCGCATCGCCACCGCTCCCTGCGCCCTCCGGACGCGCCAGCAGCAGCGCCATCTCCGAGGTCGCCGCCGAGGTGAACCACTTGCGCCCGTACAAGCGCCAGCCGCCTTCGCCGTCCGGCACCGCGCGCGTCTCGGTGCGACTGACGTCCGAGCCACCCGTGGTCTCCGTCATCCACTGGCCGCTGGTCCAGAGCTGCGCCGGGTCACGGGCCGTGAGCCGCGGCAGCGCACGCTCGATCAGCTCGCGGTTGCCGGAATCGAGCAGCGCCCTGGCCGCGCCATCGGTCATCGCCAGCGGACAGGACCAGAAGTCGCTGGCCGCCGTCATCAGGTAGACCTGCGCGAACTGATACAGGCGCGCGTACTCACCCTTGCCGCCGTCGTAACCGTGCCAGACCAGGCCATGCTGCGCCGTGATGGCTGGCATCCGCTGCCACAGCGGCGTCAGCTCGATGCGATCGATGCGCTCGCCCCAGGCATCGAAGGGCACGTGGCGCGGCTCGACCAGGCGCTCGGCCAACTGCCGGGGATACAACTCGTCCGCGACCAGCCGCCCGAGCTCCTCGGCGTCACCGGCATGGGCCGCCTGCAGATCTGCCGGCAACAGCCGGCGCATGGCCGAGCGCAGCGCGAGATCCGAAGACCAGGGATTGTCGAGGCGGGGAGCGGACTGGATGAAGGACATGGGCGCTGGGGACGCAGGCACAGGAGTGCGATGCCCAAGTCTACGTCCCGACACCGTCCCCGGCGCTCACGGGAGGCTCATCCCCCAACCCAGCGCAGGCCGCAGCTTCCGCACGCCACAGTTCGCGTGATCAGCGCCGCGCCGTGCGTGCCTTTGCACCACCGCGGCGCGAACGGCCGATCGAGGGAATCCCCGAACGCGGCTCGTCATCGGCGCTGGGCATCACATCCACGCGCCGGCAGATCGCCCGCTGCAAGGGCGAATCGTCGCCGGGCAGATGCAACTCGACCACCGCGTGGGTGTCGATCTGATCGACCGGGGCGCCCTCGGCGATCAGCGCCTCGCGCACCGAATGCACACGGGCCGTCGCCAGTTCCTTCGACTCCATCGGATGACGACCGACGGTGTTGGCATGTGCATGCAACACGATCTTGCGCTCGGGCTCATAGCGCAACCAGGCCGCCACGCTGGCGAGCAGCGAGCGGCTGCGCGTGCGCAAGGTGGCGCTGCCTTGGGCGAAGAACACATGGGCACGGGTGCGCACCGGCGTCCGGGTGGAAGCGCGATGGGATTCACGGCTGAGCTGGGACATGCAGGCCTCCTCTGGCAATCACTGTTCGAGGCCGCAGGATTTGGACGATGAAAGACGAATTTCGAGAATTTTCGCTGCTTTTCCTGCGGTCCCCTGGGTGCAGAAAAGGACCGTAGCACGATGGGGCCCAGGACGCAAAGTCAGGATCAGCACCTGCCGGCCATCCGAACGTTCACGGCGCCGGATGTTTTCCAGCTCACTGGCTGACACTGGGTGTCCCGATCTCGCCCCCTGGGTGTCCCGATCTCGCCCCACCCGAGCTCGCCCCAATCTCGGGTCAGGCGTACCTGCCCTCTGCGAGCCACCTCAGATGCGCCGCCTGCTGCGACGGGAGTTGAACAAACCCGCGATTCACCCGGGATTCGATCAGATCGTGGATCCAGCGAAAGACCTCGGTCAAGCCCGAACCCTGCCGCTCCGACGAGTTCAGCGTGCGGCACATAGCGAACAGCGGCTCGATATCGTCAAGAATGACGCTTCGCCGCACCGGCTCTGCATCCGGTCGGCCCTGCGGTCGATGGAAAAGAGTGCGCCTGAGAGCATGCTCGAAGGCGCGAACAATGCGGTACATCGCGCTCAGGTCTGCACGGAAGTCGATGGCGGCACGCAAGGCGCGCCCCATCGACACGGGCCCAGGTTCCAGAGCCTCCACGAATCGTGCGGCGAGCATCGTGTCGGTATCCATCACCTGCTCGATGCGGGGCGATGCGAGGATGCGCCAAGGCGTCAGTTCATCGCCCTCACCACGGATCATGGCCTGCGTGGCGTCATTCAGCCTGAGCGCCTCTTCGTAAAGTTCCTTGGGATTGATGAAGATCTGATAGTAGGCACCGTCGTGCTCCCAGCGAAGCAGCGAGGCCAGTTCCTGGCGAGCAAAGGCCAGCGCTGCGATCCGCTCTGCAGGCAGGGTGTCCGTGACCGCCACCAAGGCACCCCTGACACGCATGGAAGCGCGCGGTTCGTGGCTGGCAATAGGAAAGGCCGGAGCCATCCTGGGACCCAGGGGCAGGATGGGCCGACCTTCCGGTACGGGCCTCAGCGGCGCCATCGGACCCGGACTGGAGCGCCCCGCGTACCCTGACATGGCTGACCTCCTCGATCTCGCGTGCGTGTCCGCTGCCGATAGCCGGCTAGGCGACGGCCCGCGGACATGATCGCGACCGCCGCCTCGCCCGGCAGGCTTCGCGATGCTCCCCGTCGCTTCGTCACGGAACAATCTTATGTCCGAATCGGAATTCCCGCGCAGGATGGGTTCGAGGAGGGTTCGAGGACACCCACCTCCGCGACCGGGTTCGAGGAGACCGGGTTCGACGGGTTCGAGGACACCAACCGCCACGGGTTCGAGGACACCCACCCTGGCCGGTTCGAGGACGGATCTGGGACACCCATCGCTTTCGGGACACCCCGGCACTGGGATCCGGGACTGGGATTCCCGAATCCCCCCAAGCCCCCCCAAAGGCACGCTGACAGCGGGAATGCGCACACCGTCCCTGCCGGTGACCCACTACCGCCAGCTTCCGACCGACCCAAGGGACAAGTTGCTCCCGATGCTGCCTCGCGACCCGCTTGCGCCACAGGCCCATCCGGGCTCATGGCCCGGCGCCACCTGCCGCAGCCACCAGCCTTGCGGGCTTTCGCCGGCCGACTGGCAGCGCAAAGTGCACAATCCGCCAGAGTACGCCCAGGTACTGACGCCAGAATCCGGCCGAGTTGTAGCGCACGCCGTAGCGGGCGCAGATCTCGCGCACGCGCGGCGCCATCTCGACGTAGCGCGGCGCCGGGATGTCCGGAAACAGGTGGTGCTCGATCTGGTGGCTCAAGTGCCCGGTCAGGCGGTGGAACCAGGGCCGGCCCTCGAGATTTCCCGAACCCTGGATCTGCCGCAGGTACCAGGCCCCACGCGATTCATCTGCCACCTCGGCGCGGCTGTAGACCTGCGCGTCCAGCGTGAAGTGGCCGCAGAAGATGATGGCGTTGGTCCACAGGTTGCGGATCAGGTTGGCCAGCGCGTTGCCGAGCAGGATGCGC
>JANJUH010000141.1 GCA_024710675.1 Lysobacterales bacterium | reverse complement strand
CTTCCGCTACGGCAGCCATACGGCCAGCGCCGGCGCGGTCTGCACGACGCCACAGATCGGCAACTCCGGCGTGATCAGTTGCACCTGGGCCGGCGCGACCGCGCCGGGCGTGGTGCGCACGCTGGCCGTGGATGCGGCGAGCTTCGTGCCGGGCACCAGCAGCATCCAGGCGGCGACCAGCTCCGATACCACCGATCCGGTGCCGCAGAGCAACAATGTCGCCAGCGTCTCGGTGCTGGTCGGCAACCCGGTCGAGGCGATCCCGACGTTGAGCCAGTGGGGCCTGGTGCTGCTCAGCCTGCTGGTCGGCCTGATCGGCGTGGCGATGGTGCGCCGCGACTGAGGGTGAGAACGGCGGAATCCGCGCGAGGCGCGGGTTCCGCTCTGCGCGTAAAGCAGGGGCCGCCTCCGGGCGGCCCTTTGCGTTGCTGGCGTAGGAGCGCCCTTTGGGCGCGAACCGGGTTTGCCGCAAGGCCCAATCGCGCCCAAGGGCGCTCCTACATCGGTTCCGAGGCCCTAAGTCACGGCGCTCGGCACGCAGCCTGCCATGAGAGCGCGCTGGCCGCGCGATCGGGTGGCACCGGGGCCACATTGATCGCGGCAAGCCGTCAGCTCCACGCCCCTCAGAACCCCAATCCCTTCCCTGCCCCCAACAGCGTCGCCACACCCAGCGCCGCGAAGATCGCCGCGGCGATGCCGTGGACGAGTTTCATCGGGATCTTCGCCGCCAGCTTGTCGCCGACGAAGACCGCCGGCACGTCCGCGATCAGCATGCCGAGCGTGGTCCCGATGACCACCATCACCGGCGCGGCGTAGTGCGCCGCCATGGCGACCGTCGCGACCTGGGTCTTGTCGCCCATCTCGGCGAGGAAGAAAGTCACCAGCGTCGCGCCGAAGACGCCCAGGCGCCCGGCGATCTTCGCCTCATCCTCCTCGATCTCATCCGGGACCAGGGTCCACACCGCCATCGCGATGAAGGACAGGCCGAGCACCCAGCGCAACACCTCGGGGCTGAGGACGGCGGTGATCCAGGCTCCGAGCGCACCGGCCAGTCCGTGGTTGAGAATGGTGGCCACCAGAATGCCGAGGATGATCGGCAGCGGCTTCTTGAAGCGCGCGGCGAGCAGGAAGGCGAGCAGTTGTGTCTTGTCACCGATCTCGGCGAGGGCGACGACGCCGGTGGAGACGAGCAGGGATTCCATCAAGGCTTCCTTGGGGCCGGCGTCGAAGACGAATGACCACGACACATCCCCGGCCTTGCGGAGGCATCGTGGTCAAAGGTCTTGCCAGGCGCTTGCGCTGTCCGTGCCATGGCCGGTCGGCCAAGTGTGTTGACACGGTCCCCGTCGGGTTACGGGCGGCTACTCCCCAGTGACCTGGAGGAGTCTACGCACCTCGGTCTGACGCCGCACTCGACAACGGCCGGGCCACTTCAGGCGGTTCGTACCCGCGCGGCCAGGCGCCCACGCCACCAACCATCGCTCGCGTAGATCGCCAGGGCCAGCCAGATGCAACCGAAGCCGACCGCGCGATCGGGACCAAAGGACTCGCCGAGCAGCAGCACGCCGGACAGCAACTGCAGGGTCGGCGAGATGTACTGCAGGATGCCGATCAGCGAGTACGGGATGCGCCGCGCGCCGTAGGCAAAGCCGATCAGAGGGAGCGCCGTCAGCACGCCGCCGAAGACGAGCAGCGCGTCCTGCACCAGCGACCCGCCCAGGAAGGCGCCGCGATCGGCGCCGGCCATCCACAGCAGCCAGCCCAGCGCCAGCGGCGTCAGGATCAGGCTTTCGATGGCCACGCCGGGTACCGCCTCGACCGCCACCTGCTTGCGGATCAGGCCGTAGATCGCAAAGCTCGACGCCAGCACGAGCGCGATCCAGGGCAAGGCACCCTGACTCAGGGTCAGCCACATCACGCCGATAGCGGCGATCGCCACCGCAGCCCATTGCACGCCATTGAGGCGCTCGCCGAGCACGAACACGCCGATCGCCACCGACAGCAGCGGATTGATGAAGTAGCCCAGGCTGGCGTCGACCACGCGGCCGTTGGTCACCGCCCAGATGTAGACGCCCCAGTTGACGCTGATCAGCAGGCTGCTGGCGATCAAGAGCCGCCCCACTCGGCGCCCGGACAGCGCCCGGCGCAACCAATCGCGTCCATCCTTCCACACCAGCCAGGCCGAGACGAAGAGCGCGCACCAGAGCACACGGTGCGCGATGATCTCGAGGGCCGGCAGATGGGCGAGGAAAACCCAGTACAGCGGGAATAGGCCCCACATCAGGTAGGCGGCAAGCGCCGCCGCAAGGCCACGGCGGTCGACGGGCGGGGCGACAGGCATTGGGCGCTCGGCTCAGCGTCAGGGGGTGCGCGATTCTGGCGGGTGCTGGTTTGAGGAATCGCTCATGCAGGAGCGCCCCCGGACGCGATCGGATCTATCGCAAGACCCTTTTCGCGCCCGAGGGCGCTCCCACGATTGGCGCCCTCAGGGTCCGCGGCCAGACCCCTTTTCGCGCCCGAGGGCGCTCCTACGGGTGGCGCCTTCCTGACCCGGTGCTCAACCGTTGCTGACTTGGCGCGCACCGCGCTGCACCAATGCCACTGGATCGATGCCCTCGAAGGCGCAAAGCTCCTTGAGGCCATACTCCATCACCGCGCGGGCATGGCCGGTCACGCGCGCCAGCAACTGGTGCATCTGCGCGTCCTTCTCGTTGCGGTTCTTGCACTGCGCCGAGTAGTTCTCGAAGGCGACCAAGGCGAGCACGAGGTCGGCGACCTGGTTCGGGCACTCGCAATCGACCACGCTGCGCACGTCCTGCAGCGCCGCCAACTGCATGTCGTCGAAGCGGCGCATCGGCGGCGCTTCCTCGACGCGCAACAACTTCGAATCGGCCGCGGTGGTCACGGTCGCCGGCGAGCGCGTCAGGTGCTTGACGATGACCCCGAGCATGCTGGAGCGCAGCGAGCGGGCACTGACCGGTGCACGCATCAGCTGGCGGTTCGGGCGCCGCAGACTCTCGATCAGCTCCCACTTCGCGAACGCGTAGACGACCACCGTCAGCTCGGGCTGCAGCGCGACCTCCAGCTCCGCGATGGCGGCATCCGGCGCCGATCCGAGCAACCCGAGGTCGGCCACCAGCACATCGACCTTGGTGCTGCCCGCAGCCTGCAGCAGGACCCGGCGGTCGTCGGTGGTGAGCACGAGTTCGATGTTGCGCTGGTCGGCCTCCGAGGCCGTCGACTTGAGGTACTGGGGCAGCGTCGGGTGGAAAATGGCGAGCTTGACCATGGCTGACTCCGCGGGGCTGGACGGTCCGGCAGCCTCGCGCCCAGCGGGTGCACAGGGGGTGCAATCGGGATGATTCCGTCCTCACGCCTGTGATTTTTCGAGCCCTGCCGGCGTCTCTTCATTCAGCCTGGCGCGCGAGTTGCTCCCGCGTCCCGGCCACTTCTCGGCCAACGGCCCAGCGCTCGTGCGTAGTCGGCGCCACTCAAGCCGGCCAGAGTCCGCCGTGACAGCCCGAGCAGCGTCTCCGCGGCTTCGGCCGTGGCGATGTCGATGCCGAGGCCGGCGTCGGCGGGCCAGTCGGCATCAATGCGCTGGTAACGTGCACCCAGGCGATCCTCGAGCATGGCCTCGACGTGCTGCTGCTGTACCGACACCGTCGTCAGGATCAGGCGGCCGTCCGACAGCCAGCCGACCGCACCGTCGTCGGCTTCGATGCCGTCGGCCGGGTGATAGCCGGCGGTCGCTGTGCCGATCGAGACCATCTCGACCTCGTCGGGCGAAATCCCCAGGAAATGCTCGGCTTCGTGCAGCGCCACCTGGTCCGGTGCCACTGCGAAGATGCCGCCGTCCGCGTACAGGTGCTTGCCGATCCGGACCGAAGGAAAGTAGGCCGGCGCGGCGCTGGTGGCCAAGGCCACATCGACCACCGGCACCCGCTCATCGCCCGTGGAAGCCTCGGCGTGCGGTGTCTTGAACACCTTGGTCTGGCTCAGCGAGACATTGACCGCCGGGATGACCACCGGATGCAAGGCGTCAGCCAGGCGCCGGCCGTCGAAGATCGCGTTCAGGGCCGCACGCAGCGCTTCGCCGGAGTACTTGGGCCCGAGCACCGAGCGCGTCAGGTCGAGCAGGCGGCCGACGCGACTGGTCGGCAGGCCGCGGGCACTGAAGATCTCGGGACCGCGCTCGCGGAACAGCGCGACGATGGTCGCCACTGGCACCTCGAAAGCCAATGCCAGGGCCAGCAAGCCACCGACCGACGTGCCGGCGATCAGGTCGAAGCGCCGCGCCAACGGCTCGCCGGCGCGATCCTCGAGGCCTGCAAGCACCCCGGCCGTGTACAGGCCGAGGTAACCGCCACCGGCCAGCGACAGGATCCGGAAAGGACGGCGCGCGGCGGCCTCGGCGCTCATCGCGGGATCGTCGTCAGAGCAGGGTCGTCGGCTTCTCGCCGCGCTCGTAGACCACGTGGGCGCGACCGACGATCAGGCGATCGAGCTTGCCCAGGTGCTGCGCGTCCTTGTTGCGGTACGGCAGCTTGTGCAGCACGTAACGCATGGCATTGAGGCGCGCGCGCTTCTTGCAATCGCTCTTGACCACGGTCCATGGCGCATCGGCGGTGTCGGTCTCGAAGAACATCGCCTCCTTGGCGCGGGTGTAGTCCTCCCACTTGTCGAGCGAGGCCAGATCGACCGGCGACAACTTCCACTGCTTCAGCGGATGACTCTCGCGCTCCTTGAAGCGACGCCGCTGCTCCTTGCGCGATACGCTGAACCAGAACTTGATCAGGTGGATGCCGCTACGCACGAGATGCCGCTCGAAATCCGGTACCTGGCGCATGAACTCCTGGTAATCGGAATCGCTGCAGAAGCCCATCACCCGTTCGACGCCGGCACGGTTGTACCAGGAGCGGTCGAAGAGCACGATCTCGCCGGCCGTCGGCAGGTGCTCGACGAAGCGCTGGAAGTACCACTGGCCGCGCTCGCTTTCGCTGGGCTTCTCGAGCGCCACGACGCGCGCGCCGCGCGGATTCAGGTGCTCCATGAAGCGCTTGATCG
The DNA here is from genome assembly GCA_024710675.1 of Lysobacterales bacterium. Classification (GTDB taxonomy): domain Bacteria; phylum Pseudomonadota; class Gammaproteobacteria; order Xanthomonadales; family SZUA-5; genus JANJUH01. The sequence goes on along the minus strand of JANJUH010000141.1, from coordinate 9,461 downwards.
CGCCGCCCTTGCCGGCAGCATCGCGCCCCTCGAAAAGGATCACGACACGCTGGCCGGTCTCCTTGACCCAGGCCTGCAGCTTGAGCAGTTCCACCTGCAGGCGGAACTTCTCCTTCTCGTAAGTGCTGCGACGGAGCAGGTTGCGATAGGGATAAGCGCCATCGCGCCAGCCCGGTGCGAGCACTTCGTCGGGGTTCTCGCCCTCGACGATCTCGACGGGCCGCTTGCCGAGCAGGGCCAGCCGCAAGGCCTTGCGGTCGTCGGACGAGGCGCCCTCGATCAGCGCCCGCAGGGCCTTGGCACGCTCGGCCATCGGCCCGGAATCGGGCTCGAGCAAGGTGAGTGCGGCCGAGATCTGCTGGCTCTGCGCGGCGTGCAGCGATTCATCGACGACGATCGCCTCGATGCTGCGCTCGGCCTTCGAAGGCACGATGTCACCGCGCTGCGCCGGGCGCACCTCGGTCCTGACCAGGTACGCGGTCGATTCCTTGCGCGATGCCTTGCGACGCGCGCCGGGCCTGTCCTTCTTCGGATCTGCGCTCATGGGTCCTTTCATTCGGGCTATGTCGTGATCGGCGCCGCTGGAACACGGCAGTCCTGACTGTACGACCTGCCCGCGATCCCACCTTTGATGGGAGTCAATGCAGCGGCAGCACCCCCGCGGATGTGCGGTGACCGCAAGGCACGATCAGCGCAGAATGCGGAGGGATGACACCTGCGATCAGATTGCAGCCGGACGCCGTTCGCGGCTGGAGCCGCCAGCGCGGCCTGGTGCTGCCGGTCGAGGAGGGCCCACTGAGCGCCAGGCTACCGGCCGAGATCACGGTCGATGGGCTGGCCCTGGCGCGCAAGCACGAGTTCCATGTGACCTTGCTTGATCGCACCGAGGCGGGATGGGCCAGGCAAGCCATCGACGACGGAACGCTGCGCGCCCTGCTGGCTCGCGAGGACTGGACTGCCCGGCCGCAGGGCCCAGCCTGGCTGATCCGCGACCAACGCCGCGGCGATGGCTGGCGATTCAGCGTGGTGCAACTGCTGGACCTGCCCGCGCACGCGACCTTCCGGAGGGCGATCGCCGAAGCCTGCGGCCAGCCGCTGCCCGCGATGCCGCCGCATATCACGCTGTACGTGGCCGGCGACCGCAATGGCATCGGGCTGGGTAGCCACGAGCGCTTCCTGGCGCTGCGGGTATGCCAGGTCAGCTACGGGGTGCGGTAGCGTGGGTTGCGCCGCAGGCGCTACCCGCGTGAGCTTGCGGCAAGCACCCGCGTAGCCCGCCGGATGGCGGTCAACGCGGCTACGGCGCACGGTAGCGCGGGTTGCGCCGCAGGCCTTACCCGCGGATCAGGACCAGCAGCAGCAATCCGGCGGCCATGCTGCCGAGGCCGATCATGCGCAATTGACCATCGGCCATTTCGGCGACCTGGCGCACGGCCTCGCGCCAGAGCCCTGGTGCGAGGAAGGGCAGCATGCCCTCGAAGACCAGGAACAACGCGAAGGCCGCCCAGAAATCGTTCACGGCGGCGCCGCCGGCTTACTTCTTCTGGCGCTGGAAGTATTCGAAGAACTCGCTCTCCGGATCCAGCACCAACATGTTGCCCTGCTGCTTGAAGCTCTGCCGGTAGGCCTCGAGGCTGCGATGGAAGGCGTAGAACTCGGCGTCCTTCGAATAGGCCTGGGCATAGATCTCAGCGGCGCGCGCATCGCCCTCGCCGCGGAGTTGCTGCGCCTCGCGCTCGGCCTCGGCGAGCAGGACCTGGACCTTGCGATCGGCCTCGGCGCGGCGCTGCTCACCCATCTGGGCACCACTGGAACGCAGCTTGTTGGCGACCTGGGCACGTTCGGAGCGCATGCGCGCAAACACCGCCTCGGTCACCTGCTCGGGCAGATCGATGCGCTTGATGCGCACATCGACGACCTCGATGCCCAGGCTCTCGGCCGCTGACGAGGCCGCCGTGCGCAGGTTCGCCATCATTTCGTCGCGCTGGTCGGCGACGACCTGGCGCAGCGTGCGCTTGTTGAACTCGTCGCGCATGCGGTCCTTGACGATCTGGCCGAGCGTCTGTTGCGCGCGCAGCTCGTCACCGCGGGTCGCGGTGTAGAAGTCGCGGACATCGGCGATGCGCCACTTGACCACGGCTTCGACCAGCACATCCTTCTTCTCGCTGGTCAGGAAGCGTTCCTGGCGGCTGGCGAGGTTGAGGATGCGGCGGTCGAACTTGACGATGTTGTTGACCAGCGGCAGCTTGAAATGCAGGCCGGGCTCGAAATCCGAGCGCTGGATCTCGCCGAGCCGGAACAGCACGGCGTACTGGTCCTCGCGCACGGTGAACACGCTGGAGCCGACCAGGATGGCCAGCACGACGACGATGGGAGCAATCAGGTTCTTCATCTCAGCGTCCCTCCCCGGCGGACATCGACGCGCCCGCGCGCTCGGGCGGCGGTGGCACCACCAGCTTGTCGAGCGGCAGGTAGAGCATGTTGTTGTTCTCGCCGTCGATCAGGATCTTCGGGGTTTTCGACAGCACTTCCTGCATGGTCTCGAGGTACAGGCGCTTGCGGGTGACTTCGGGCGCAGCGCGGTACTGCTCGGCCAGCAAGGTGAATCGGCGGGCGTCACCCTCGGCTTTCGCCACCACCGACTCGCGGTAGGCGCTCGCTTCGGCGAGGACACGAGCCTTGCGGCCCTCGGCACGCGGCACGATGTCGGCCTCGTAAGCCAAGGCCTCGTTGATCGCGCGCTGTTCGTCCTCGCGTGCCTTGATCGCGTCGTCGAAGGCGTCCTTGACCTGCTCGGGCACCACCACATCCTGGAAGTTGACGATGTTTACGGTGATCCCGGCCTCGTAGCTGTCGAGCAGGCGCTGGATGATGTCGCGCGCCTCGCTGGTGAACTCGAGCCGGTTACCGATCTGCACGTCGTCCAGCGTGCGGCTGCCGACAACCTGGCGAACCGCAGCCTCCGAAACCTGCGCCAGCGTGTCCTCGACATCGCGCACCTTGAACAGGAAGCGCGCGGCGTCACTGGCCAGGTACTGCACGGCAAAATCGATGTTCACCAGGTTCTCGTCGCGGGTCAGCATCGAGACCCGGCTGCTCATCGAGCGGACCTGGGTGACGTCGACACGCTCGACGCGCTCGATCGGGCGTGGCAGCGTGAAGCGCGGGCCCGGCTCCAGCACGCGATCGGCCTTGCCGAAGCGCAGCACCACGCCGCGCTCGCGCTGGTCGATGACGTGAAAGGAATCGACCAGGGCCCAGATCACCAGCACCCCGAGGATCAGGATCCCGAGTCCGCCGGTACCGGGCAGCTCAGTACCGCCACCGGCGCCGGAGGAGCCGCCCCGCTTGCCGCCGAGCAGGCCCTGCAGGCGCCGCTTCAGGTTGGCGAACATCTCTTCGAGGTCGGGCGGACCACCGCCACCCCCACCACCCTTGCCGTCACCCCAGGGATTGCGGCGACCGCCGCCGGGTTCGTTCCAAGCCATGCCTAGCGCACTCCACTGCGGGCGACCGCGCGCCCGGGCCAGATTCCAGTTTGTCGCTGCAGCGAGGCATCGCCTCGCCGTTTCACGAAACCATAGACGCCGGATTGTAGCAGCGCCGTCAGGCCCGACCTTCCCGCGCATGGCGGTTCAGCTTCCGGCCAGCACCTGCGAGCGGATCACTTCGCCCTGTCCGCCCGGCAGGGCCGCCAGTTGCAGCGCCAGCCGTTCGGGCAATTCGATGTCGACCTGCCAGCCTTCGCCCGGCAATTCGTGCTCGTTCTGGATGACGCCGAGGGTCATCAGGCGTGCGCGCAGGCCGGAGTCCGCATAGCTCAAGCGCAGGCTGCGCGCCAAGCGCGCGCTGCCGAACTCGTGCTCGATCGCCTCGCGCAAGCCCTCCAGCCCGCGATCTTCGCGCGCCGAGACATAAGCCCGGGCGCGGATCCGGCCCTCGCCCTGCTCCACCTTGGGATCGAGACCGGTGACATCGATCTTGTTGATGACCTGGATCTGCGGGATCTCGCCGGCGCCGATCTCGGCCAGCACCGACTCGACCTGGGCAATGCGCTCGGCCATCAGCGGATCGGCCCCGTCGATGACGTGCAGCAGCAGATCGGCCTCGCGGGCCTCGGTCAGCGTGCTCTTGAAGGCCGCGACCAGCTCGTGCGGCAGGTCGTTGACGAAACCGACCGTGTCGGCCAGCGTGATCGCGCCGAAGGAGAAGCCGGCAACCCGGCGCACGGTGGGATCGAGCGTGGCGAAGAGCTGGTCGGCAGCGTAGACGGTATCGCGCGCCAGCGCGTTGAACAGTGTGGATTTGCCGGCATTGGTGTAGCCCACCAGGGCCACGGCCGGCAACGCACTCTTCTCGCGCGCCTTGCGGCCCTGCTCGCGCTGGCGCACGGCAACGGCGAGGCGTTCCTTCAGGATGCGCACGCGCTCGGCGAGCAGGCGGCGGTCGGTCTCGAGCTGGGTCTCACCCGGGCCGCGCAGGCCGATCGCACCGCCACGCTGGCGCTCCAGATGCGTCCAGCCGCGCACCAGGCGCGTCGCCACGTGCTGCAACTGGGCCAGCTCGACCTGCAACTTGCCCTCGTGACTGCGCGCACGTTGCGCGAAGATGTCGAGGATCAGGCCGGCGCGATCGACCACCCGGCACTCGAGCAGTCTTTCGAGGTTGCGTTCCTGGATCGGACTCAAGGCATGATCGACGAGCACCAGGTCGGCACCACTGGCCTGCACCGCGGCCTTCGCCTCCTCGGCCTTGCCGGTGCCGATGTAGAGCGCCGGATGCGGACGGTCGATGCGCGCGACCAACTCGGCCACGACCTCGGCGCCCGCCGATTTCGCCAACTCGCGGAACTCCGCCGCCGCGGCCTCGAAATCGACACCGTACTTGCGCGGCAGGATCAGGAGCGCCCGTTCACCCCGCTTTTGTCTTTCGAACAACGATCAGCTTCCGTGCTCGGCATCGCCATCGGCATCGCCGTGGCCATCACCGATCTTGACGTTGCGGGCCGGCACGACCGTGGAGATCGCGTGCTTGTAGACCATCTGGCTCACCGTGTTGCGCAGCAGCACGACAAACTGGTCGAAGGATTCGATCTGTCCCTGCAACTTGATGCCGTTCACCAGGTAGATCGACACCGGCACGCGTTCCCGGCGCAGCGCGTTCAGGAAAGGGTCCTGCAACGAATGACCACGCGACATCTGGCGCACTCCCATGTTCGAGTTATCCAGGCACGACCTACACCGGGCCGTGTGGGCGGTGCACAACACGCACACCACACCCCGAGTTTAGCAGGCTGCGGGGTGATGGGCGGGAGAACGACGGAGTGGCGCGCGCGCAACCGTAGGAGCGCCCTCGGGCGCGATCGGACTCGCGGCCAGGCCTTTTCGCGCGCAGAGCGCGATCGGACTCGCGGCTGGTCCCTTTCGCGCGCAGAGCGCGCTCCTACAACAGCGCCAGCAGACGCTCGAACACCCCCGGCTCGTCGGGATCGAACCACTCCACGTTCGCCTCGCCGCGCAGCCAGGTGAGCTGGCGCTTGGCGAGCTGGCGGGTGGCGTGGATGGTCTTCTCCCGGAAGGTCGGGAAATCGTACTCGCCGGCCAGGTGCGCCCAGGCCTGGCGGTAGCCGACGGCCCGCAGCGCCGGCAGTTCGCGATGGACGCCGTGGCGCTCCATCAGCCGGCGGACTTCGTCGAGCAGCCCGGCCGCGATCATGCGATCGACGCGTTCCTCGATGCGCCGGTGCAGCAGGCTGCGATCCGGCGGCGACAGCGCGAGCAAGCGTGCCGGACGCCGCGGCGGCGCCTGCCAGGCACCCTGGAGCACGCTGATCGGCGTGCCGGTCAATCGCCAGACCTCGAGCGCGCGCAGGATGCGCTGCGGATCATTGCGGTGGATGCGCGCGGCGGCCGCGGGATCGACCTCGGCCAGCTCGGCGTGCAGTGCTGCCAATCCGCGAGTGGCGAGTTCGGCGGCCAACTCCGAACGCAGCACCGGATCCGATTGCGGCAGCGGCGACAGCCCGTGCACGAGGGCGCGCACGTAGAGCATCGTGCCGCCGACCACCAGCGGATGTCGCCCGCGCGACTCGATGTCGGCGATCGCCGCCTCGGCGTCGGCGGCGAAATCCGCCGCGCTGTAGGGCTCGTCGGGCTCACGCACGTCGATCAGCCAATGCGGTACGCGGGCGCGCTCGGCCGCATCGGGCTTGGCGCTGCCAATGTCGAGGCCGCGGTAGACCAGGGCCGAGTCGGCGCTGACGATCTCGGCATCGAGGCGCTCGGCCAGCGCCAGGCTGAGGGCGGTCTTGCCTGCGGCCGTCGGCCCGACGATGCACGTCAGCGGACTCACGCCAGGTCCTCGCGCATGCGGGCGAAGGCAAAGGCGCCGATCAGGTTGAGTGCCAGCGGCAGCAGCAGCACCCAGGCACCCTGCCCCGGCAGCAGCGACTCCAGGCCGCGGTAGGCGAGCACACCGACCAGCGGCGCCGCCAGGCCGCGCACGCCGGTCAGGGTGACATGCACGCCCATGTAGACCGCAGCCTGTTCGGGCCGCGCAAAGTCATTGTGGCCGAGGTTCCAGCCCAACTGCCCGCCGGCGATGCCCACACCCATCAGCAGCGAGCCCAGCCACAGCCAGCCTTCGCCGGCGCCGACGCAGCCGAGCAGGAAAGCGGCGCTGGCGCCGACAAAGCTCCAGGCGTGCACCGCGCGGAAGCGAATGATGCGCACGCGATCGAGCAATCGCGCCCAGGCGCCCACGGCGAAAGGCAGCACCAGCAGGGGCAACACCGTGAGCAGCAGCACCTGTTGCGCCGGCGCCAGCGCCAGGCGTTCGGCCAGCACCAGCAGGACCGGGGCCGGAAGCATCAGATTGCCACTGCCGAAGACGAACATGCCGCGCATGTAACGGGCGTAGAGGGGATCGGAGGCCAGCACGCGGCGGAAACCGGCCAGCGAGGGCCGCAGTTCGGCATGGGTCCGCAACCTCGCCTCGGAGGCGCGCAGGCTGCCGTGGCCGCGCACGCGGATCGCGCGGTAGCGCCAGGCACCGACGAGGCCGACCGCGCCGGCCGCCCCGAACCACCACGGCACCCAGCCGGGCGCATGGGTCAGCAGCCAGCCCAGCAAACCGGCGCTGCCCGCCATCAGCACGGCATTGAGACCGGTCAGTCGCGAGGCCAGGCGCGCGCGTGCGGCGTCGGGGAAGTTGCGCCGCCAGACCACGGCCCTGAGCGTGATCACGCCCACCCAGGCAATGCGCGCCGCGATCACCAGCAACACGGTGGCCAGCAATCCAAGCGCACCCTCGGGCACCAGTGCCAGGGCCAGCACGCAGCCCAGCGCCAGTGCCTGCCAGCGCACCGTCAGTGCGACCTTGTCGCGCCCCAACTGGTGGGTGGCGAACAGGAAGCTGGCCAGGTTCGACCACGCCGGCGCTCCTGCCACCAGCGCGACCGCCACATCGACCAGCCAGCCCGGCGCGTCGCCGCCGAAGCGCGCCAGCACCATCGACCCGGCCAGCGCGCCCTCGACCGCGCCCATGCCGACGCTGACCAGCGCCCAGTTGGCGATCTCGCGCGGGTACTGGGCGCCGGGCACGTCGGATCAGCGCTCGAAGGCGGGCTCGATCCCCATCTCTTCGAGCAGGCCATGGGCGCCATCGACCGCATCCATCACCCACAGCATGTAGCGCACATCGACCGCGATCGTGCGCGTCAGTACCGGATTGAAGATCCAGCCGGAGCTGATCGCCTCGTAATTGCCGTCGAAGGCCAGGCCGATCAACTCGGCGCGCGCGTTCAGCACCGGCGAGCCGGAGTTGCCGCCGGTGATGTCGAGGTCGGCAACGAAATTCACCGGCACGCGGCCGTCGACCGCATACGGGCCGAAGCGCTCGTCGCGAATCGCTGCGAGCTGCTTCTCGGTCGCATCGAAGGGATCTTTGCCGGTGTGCTTCTCGACGATCCCGTCGTGCCAGGTGAAGGCCGAGTAGTTCACGGCATCGCGCGGGCTGTAGCCCTGCACATTGCCGAAGGTCACGCGCAGCGAGCTGTTGGCATCGGCGTAGACCTCCCGGCCCTGGGCCTTGGCGTAGGCGATGCGCGCCGCCATCCAGGCCGGGCGGTTGCGGCTCTCCTCGCCCTGGTAGCGCTTGCTCTCGTCCTCGAGGCGCAGCCACGCCGGCATCAGCGCCACCGCCATCGCCAGCGCCGGATCCTGCGAACCCTCGATGTCGGCGCGCGCGCGACCGAACCAGGCCATGCGCTTGCCGGTGTCGGCCAACTCGCTGGCATACAGGCGGTCGAGCGTCGCGGCGAGCCGTGTGGCATCCGGCGCCACGCCCTCGGCACCGGCGATCCAGCGATCGAGTTCGGGCAGGCGCTTGTCCGCCGGCAAGGCGAGGTAGTCGGCGAGCAGCCACTCGACGATCGCGCGCTCGACCTTGGCATCAAAGCGGCGCTCGATCTGCTCGAGGCGCGCCTTGATGCGCGGCTCGTCACGCGTCTGGAAGCCGGCCTCGCGCTCGGCGTCCGGCTTGGCGCGTTCGATCGAGAGACGGTAGAGGTCTCGCGCCGCGCTCATCATGCTCATCCCGCCCAGCAACTGCAGGATCTGGTCACGCTCGCGGCGCTCGCGCAGCCCGGCGAGCTGGCTGCGCATCTCCTCGTAGCCACGCACGCCGTCGGGGGCCTGTTCGCGCGCCCAGGCAACGATCGCCTCCTCCTCCGCGGTCTTGATGCCCACCGCATCGAAGCTGCGGAAGCCGTCCAGGTTGCCCTCGAAGTTCTTCAGCCCGTTGTTGAAGCCCATCACCGAGCTGGCGTACTTGATCGCCGCGTCCGGGCGGTCCTTCGTGTGCTCCTCGATCAGCCCGAGGACCTTGCGATAACGCGCGATCAGCGTCGGGTACTGCCACTCGATCGCATCGCGCACTTCCTCGGCCAGCCGGTAGCGGTTGGTGCGGCCCGGATAGCCGGCGATCATCACGTAGTCGCGCTCGGCCACGCCCTTGGGCTGCACCTTCAGGTGCGAGCGCGGACGGTAGGGCACGTTGGCCTCGTTGAAGTCGGCCGGCTTGCCGTCCGGCCCGACATAGGCGCGGTAGTAGGCGAAGTCGCCGGTGTGGCGCGGCCAGATCCAGTTGTCGATGTCGCCACCGTAGGCGCCGATCGCATTGCTCGGCGCATACACCAGGCGGACGTCGCGGATCTCCATCTGCCGCACCAGGAAGTACTGCGCGCCGCCGTGGAAGACGTACACGTCGCAGCGGTAGCCGCCGGGCGCTTCGCACTCGGCGACCAGCGCCTTGCGCCGGGCGTCGATGGCGTCGTAGCGGGCGCGGTCGTCCGTGATCCCTTCCAGCGCCTTGGCGATCTCGGCGCTGACCTCGGTGATCTCCTCGGTGACGAAGATCCGCGCGGTAGGCGCCGCGCGCACTTCCTCGCCCAGGGTCTTCGC
>JANJUH010000132.1 GCA_024710675.1 Lysobacterales bacterium | reverse complement strand
CGGGGCAACGATCTCCGTCCCGATGCTGCCACCCGGTGCGCCATTGGCGATGACCTTGAGGGTCGCGCCCGGCGAGAACACGGCGCCTTCGACCGTGGTAAAGCCGGCCGAGGAGAAGATGATCTCGGCCGTGTCGTTGTCCGCGACCGTCGCGCTCACGGCGGCCACGCTCGAGCCGCTGTAACTGGCATCGGCACTGGTCACCGAATGGGTGACGCTGCCGCTGTGCGCGCCCTCGACGACCGTGTCGTCCACCGCCGTCACCGTCACCGTCTGCGGGGCGTTCCAGTTCGCCGGCGTAAAGGTCAAGGGGCTCGGCGTCGCGTCCACCTGCATACCGGTCGGCATGATCGTGACGTCGGCGGTCGGCTGGCTGGCCAGCACCACCGTGTAGCTGTCGCCCGCGCCGCCCTCCTGGACCGCCGTGCTGCCGCCCGACTCGCTGACCACGATGCCGGCGGTGTCGTTGTCGATGTTGCTGACGGCGACATCCGGGGGGTTCAGCCCGGCATAGATCGGATCCGAACTGGTCGCGGCCGCGGTGACGATGGTGTAGGCCACATTGCCATCGTCGACGAAGTCATCCACGCCGGTGGCCGTGACCGTCTGGGCCAGGTTCCAGTTGGCTGCAGTGAAGGTCAGCGAGGACGGCGCCGCCGTGCCCTCGCTGGCATCGTTGCTGGCCACGCCGACCGTCACGTTGGCAGTCGGCTGGCTGGTGAGCACCACCGTGAAGCTGGCGGTGCCGCCGGCCTCGGTGGTGACCAGACCCGCGGTCGGGCTCACGGTAAATCCTGCGATGTCGTCGTCGATGTTGTTGACGGCAACGTCCGACGGGTTCAGCCCGGCATAGTTCGGATCCGAACTGGTCGCGGCCGCGGTAACGATGGCATAGGCGATGTTGCCGTCGTCGATCGCATCGTCGACGCCGGTCACCGTCACCGTCTGCGCCACATTCCAGTTGGCTGCCGTGAAGGTCAGCGAGGCCGGCGCCGCCGTGCCCTCGCTGGCATCGTTGCTGGCTACGCCCAGGCTCACATCGGCGGTCGGCTCGCTGGTGAGCACCACGGTAAAGGTGGCCGTACCGCCGGCTTCGGTGGTCACCAGGCCGGAGACCGGGCTCACCGTGATGCCGGCGCTGTCGTCGTCGGCATTGATCACGGCGACATCGGCCGGGTTCATGTCGTTGTAGCCCGGATCCGCACTGGTGGCGGGAGCGGTGACGATCGCATAGGCCACGTCGCCATCGTCGATCGCGTCATCCACGCCCGTCACCGTGACCGTCTGCGGCGTGCTGAAGTTGGCCGGCGTGAAGGTCAGGCTGGACGGGCTGACCGTGCCCTCCGTGGTGTCGCTGCTGCTCAGGCCGACAACGACGTCCGCGCTCGGCGCGGAACTCAGCACGACGGTGAAAGTGGCCGTGCCGCCGGCTTCGGTGGTGACGAGGCCCGCGGTCGGCGTCACCAGGATGGCCTTGTCGAGCAGACCGAAGTTGCGGTTCTGCACGAACTGGCCGGGGCCGAGCGACAAGGGGTAGTTACCGGCGAGCGGCTCCGAGAGCTGCAGTCCGCCGGGCACGATCAATCGCAGGCTGTTGCTGCCGGAGACGCCGTCGAAGCGGAAGTTGCCGAAGCTGTCGCTGGTCTGTGTGGGCTCTTCACTGACCATCAGGTTGAGCGACCAGTTCACGAGCGTACCGGAGTCGGCGGTGAAACGGTCGACCGCCGTGAGCTGCCAATTGCCCGCAGCCGCCTGTCCGATCAGCGCTGCGAGCGGCTGCTCGGGCCTGAAGGAGCCGGTGAAGGGCGCGCTGCCGGCAGAAATGGCCACCGCTGCCGCATCGTCGAAGATCGTTCCGGTGAAGTTGTCGCCGCTGCCGCCCCGGCCGGCGACGAGCGTGATCACCGTGCCCGTCGGCGAGGTCAGCCGCACCGTCAGATCGCTGACCCAGGTGTGAGTGATGTTCAGCGTCACGGTGACGCCGGCAATCGCGCCGGCGGTCGTGGAGACCAGCGTATCGGTCACGGTGGAGTTGCCGGGAATCGGCAGCGCCGGGCTGCGGGTCAGCGTGACCGGTACCGGCGGGTCCAGCGTGCTGTTGCCGTTGGTATCCAGGAACACGGTGGCGCCCGCACGGACCGAGTCGTTGGCCGCGTCGAAGTCGCCGCTGCCATCCAGATCGTTGTAGACCTTGCCGTAGACGCTGTTCTGGCGAGCCAGGCCAAAATCCCGGCCGACGTTGCTTTCGTTGCCGATCACCGTCACTTGATGCGCCCCAGCCGGGCTGACTTGCGACCAGCCGCTGCCCGGAGCACTGCGCACCCGATAGCTGCCCGGCGCGAGGCCGACGAAGGCGTAATCACCGAGGGCATCGCTGGTTCGGCGCGGCTCGCCGGAGTGGCGCAGGATCAGTGACCAGTTCACCAGCGTCCCGTTGTCCAGCGGGTCCGAATCGAAGACGCGCAGCGTCCAGGTGCCGTTCGGATTGCTGCCGAGGAAGGTTCTCAGCGGCTGGTTCGGCCGGAATCGACCGGTGAAGGGCGCGGACCCGGCCGAAATCGCTACAGTAGCATCGTCGGCGAACACCGTGTCGGTCATGTTGTCGCCAGCGCCGCCGGCACCGTTGACCAACTCGATGCTGGCGCCGTTGGGTGCCTGCAGCACCAGCCGGAGATCGCTCACATAGGTGTGGGTCAGGCGCACGCGCACCTCGAGTCCCTGCAGCTCGGTACCCAGGCCCGACGGGGACAGCGTGCTTGCGATGGGCGCTGCATTGGAGATCACCAGCCCCAGGTTGGCAGCACTGTCGACCGTGGACTCCAGCGGCGGGTTCATGGTGCCGCTGTTGTCGAGGTCCAGGTACACCGTCTCGCCCACCCGCGCGGTTTCGCCAGGCTGGATCACGCCATCGCCATTGCGGTCCTCGAACACCCGTCCCCCGATCGATACCGGACTGACATTGAACTGGATCGGGATCGAGAAGGTCGGCAGGTCCGGATCGTTGGTGGTGAAACTGGCGGTCGCGTTGAAGGTGCCGGCCATTGTGGAGGTGAACGACACCTGGAACGTCGTCGACTGGCCCAGCGCGAGGGTGCTGCTGCCCAGCGGCTGGCTGACCGAGAACTCGCCGGCGCCGCTCAACTGGACGGCGCCGAGCGTGAGATCCAGCTCACCCGTCGAGCGCACGTTGAAGGTCAGTGTCCGCGTTTCGCCGGCGAGGCTGGATTGCACCAGAGGGGAACCGCTGGCGACGACCGCACTCCCCAGGTTCACGGCGACGGCGGCCCGGTCCAGCGCCCGCACCAGCCGGTCGGCATTGATGCGGCCATAACCGTATTGCACGTTGAAGCCGTTGGCATCGTAGGCCAGCGGCCCGATGCGGTCGGTGGTGCCGCGCATCAGCGCTCGCACCTGGGCGACGGTCAGCGTGGGATCCAGCGCCAGCAGCAGCGCGCCGACGCCGGACGCCAGCGGCGTGGCCGAACTGGTGCCGCCGAACTGGTTGGTGTAGTCCTGGTCCGGCAGGCCGTTGTAGCCGAGGGCGCCCAGGCGGTCGGTGGTCCAGATCGCCAGCGTGCCGCCATTGCTGATGTCGTTGCTGGGGGCGACGAAGTCGACCTGCGGGCCATAGTTGCTGTACGAGGAACGCAGGTCGATGTTGTTGCTCGCACCGACCGCGATCACGCTGGCGATCGTGCCGGAGCGCACGGCGGGGTAGGACACGCTGGCGGCGGAACCGTTGCCGGTTGCGAAGTAGTGGACGGTGCCGCGGCCTCCGCGGCCGTTGGTGGCCGCCCAGGTCAGCGCCTCGTCGATGGCCGAACTTTGGGCGCCGCCGCCCCAGCTGTTGTTGACGATGTCGGCGCCGCGCCAGTTGGCATCGCCCACGCTGCGCCCACGGCCGGAGGCATAGGCCAGGGCGGCGGCGATGTTGGCGTCACTGGTCGGGGTCGGTCCGAAGAAGATACGCGCCGGGAAGATGGTGGCCTGGTAGGCCGCGCCCGTCACGCCGATCGCGTTGTTGCCGCGCGCCGCAGCGACACCGGCGACCGAGGTGCCATGCTGGTCCGTCGACAGGCTCGGGCCACCGTCGTTGTCATTGTTGGTGAAGTCCCAGCCCCTGACATCGTCGATGAAACCGTTGTTGTCGTCGTCGATGCTGTTGCCGGCGATCTCGCCGGTGTTGGTGTACACCGCCAGGTCCGGATGGCTCAGCTCCGGGCCGTCGTCGACGATGGCGATGACCACGCCCTGGCCCGCGGTCGTCGCGACGTCCCAGGCCGGCACCAGCTTCGCATCGGCGCCGGGTGTGCCGCCGCCCTGGCCGGTATTGCGCAGGTGCCATTGGTC
>JANJUH010000108.1 GCA_024710675.1 Lysobacterales bacterium | reverse complement strand
TCCTTCCCCATGCCATTTCTTTGCTTTTCTTGGCGTCCTTGGCGTCCTTTGCGGACCAAATCAGCTCTTCCGCCCCGCGAGGACGCACGCATGAACCGCCTCACCGCCTGGTGGCTGGCTGCGCGGCCGGCGACGTTGACGGCATCGGCCGCGCCGGTCGTAGTCGGCACCGGAGTCGCACTGGGTGCTGGTGTCTTCGCCTGGGGCCCGGCGCTGGGCGCGCTGACCGGCGCAATGTTGCTGCAGCTCGGCGCCAACTTCGCCAACGATGTCTACGACCACGAGCGTGGCGCCGACACCGAAGAGCGCCTCGGGCCGGCGCGCGCGACGCAGCAGGGCTGGATCGCCGCCGCCAGCATGAAGCGGGCGATGGTGCTGGCCTTCGCGCTGGCGATCGCCGTGGGCGTGTACCTGGCGATGGTGTCGAGCTGGGGCCTGTTCGCGATCGGCCTGGTCGCGGTCGCGGCGGGCTATCTCTACACCGGCGGGCCCAAGCCTTATGGCTACGTCGGCCTGGGCGATCTCTCGGTCTTCCTCTTCTTCGGCCTGTTCGCGGTGGCCGGCAGCTACTACGTGCAGGCGAAGGCGGTCTCATTGCTGGCGCTGCTGGCCGCGGTGCCGATCGGCGCGTTGGCGACCGCGATCCTCGCGATCAACAACCTGCGCGACATCGACACCGACGCCCGCGCCGGCAAGCGCACGCTGGCGGTGCGCATCGGCGCCGACGCGACGCGCGCCTACATCGCGCTGCTGTTCGTCGTCGCCTACGCGCTGCCGCCGCTGCTGTGGCTCGCGGGCCTGGCGCAGCCCCATGTGCTGGCGCCGCTACTGACGCTGCCCTGGGCGCTCGCGCTGATCGGCCGTATCCGCCGCGAGCAGGGCCTCGCGCTCAACGGTTGCCTGGTGCGGACCGCGAAGCTCGAGCTGGCCTTCGCGGTGCTGTTCGCGATCGGGCTGGCGTGGTGAGCTTGCAGCGCTTCCGGCCCGGATCACTCGGCCATGACCGGTGCGGACGGGCATCTCGTGGCCCCGCCCTCGCCCCATGTGGGTCCGGATTCCTCCGGACGCCATTCACTCTCGGCGAGCAGGCCGGAAGCGCCGGGATGAATCCCGACCCACGGCAACGAAGGACGAGGCACAGCGGATCGGGGTTCCCACGGCAAGATCTTGGCCCATGCCCTTGAAGATCGCCGCGGTCCGCATCGAGCCGCTCAATCTGCACTTCCGGCATCCGCTGCGCACTGCCGCAGGCGAGTTCCGCGAGCGCCGCGTGGTGCGGCTGGTGCTGATCGACGAGCAGGGTCTCGAAGGTCGCGGCGAGGCAGCGCCGTGGCCGGGTTTCGGCAGCGAATCGGTGGCCGAGGCCGAGACCTTCCTGCACTACGCGACGCGCGGACTGCGCGGCCAGGCCATCGATCCGGCGGCCTGGCCGGACGCGCTGGCGATGCTGTTGACGCACGCCCCGGCGGCGCGCGCGGCGCTGGCCGGGGCGCTGTGGGAGCTGTCGGCGCGCGCGGCCGGGGAGTCGCTGGCCGCGCACCTGGCCGCCCGTCTTGGCCCCTTCCGCGGGGCGCCGCTCGAGCGCGTGCCGGTCACGGCACTGCTGACCGAAGACGAACCCGACGCGCTGCTCGCGGCGGCTGCGCGGGCCCGCATCGACGGCCACCGGGCGGTCAAGCTCAAGCTCGGCGGGCGGCCGTGGCGGCTGGACGTCGAGCGCATGCAGGCAGCGCGTGCCGGGCTCGGGCCGGGCCTCTCACTGCGTGGCGATGCCAACGGCGGCTGGGATCGCGCCAGCGCGGTGCAGGCGCTGGCGGCGCTCGCCGAATCGGCGCCCGAGTTCGTCGAGCAGCCGCTGCCCGCGGAGGATCTCGAAGGCCTCGCCGCGCTGCGGCGATCGAGTCCGGTGCCGATCGCGGCCGACGAGTCGGTCGCAGTCTGCGGTGTGCAGCCCGTGCTCGCCGCTGGAGCCGCTGATGTGCTGGTGCTGAAGCCGGCACTGCTCGGCGGGCCAATGGCTTCGCTGGCGGCAGCGCGTGCGGCGGCCGGGGCCGGGCTGGGTGTGGTCTGGACGCACGCCTTCGAGGGCGCGGTCGGTGCGCTCCACGCGCTGCACGTCGCTGCCGCATGGAGCGATGCCGGGTGCGTCCACGGGCTCGCGACCGCCGGGGTCTACGAAGACGATCCGCACGCACCAGCGGCGCGCGGCGGATGGATCAAGCTTTCCGACGCAGCGGGTCTCGGATGGCAACCGTGAGCGCGGCAGAGGCGCTCCACGAGCGCGCACTTGCCACACCGACGGCACCGGCACTCGAGAGCGGCGACCTGATGCTCGACTTCCAGACGCTCGCGCTGCGCGCCACTGGCCGCGCAGCAGCAATCGCGGCCGACGGCGCCACGGCCGCACCGGTCGCGGTGCTGCGCGACAGCGGCCGGGTGCACGCCGAATGGATCTGGGCCATCGCCTGCGCCGGGCGACCCTTGCTGCCGGTGCACGCGCGATGGACCGAAGGCGAGATCATCGAGGTGCTGCGCCGTGCCGACGCCGGCACGCTGGTCGTGGATTCCCGTGATCCGCGCCTGCCGGCGATCACCGCGTCGCTGCCTGGGCTGCGCGTGCAGGGAGACGAGGGTCAGGCAAGGGCGGGCGGGTACGAGAGCCCGCTCCCGCGTGCCCTCGTGCCCTCGTGCCCTCGTGCCCTCGTTTCCATGCCCCACGCCATCCTCCCCACCTCCGGCACCAGCGGTGTCCCGAAGCTCGCCTGCCTGCCCTGGACGGCGATTGCGGCCAGCGCCCTGGCTTCCGCGGAACGGCTGGGGGATGCCGCGCGTGGCCGCTGGCTGTGCTGCCTGCCGCTGTACCACGTCGGTGGCCTGTCGCTGCTGTGGCGCAGCGTCGTGCTCGGCGGACCGCTGCGGCTGCTGCCGCGCTTCGATGCCGGGGCGGTCGCTGCAGAATTGGCGCGCGGCGACATCGCCGGCATTTCGTTGGTGCCGACGATGCTGCGCCGGCTGCTCGCCGCCTGGGGCGAACGCGTCGCACCGCCGGGCCTGCGCGTCGTATTGCTCGGCGGGGCCGCGGCAGACCCGGAGCTGGTCGGAAGGGCGCTGGCCCGCGGCTGGCCGCTGTGCCCGACCTATGGCTTGACCGAGGCCGCCTCGCAGGTCGCCACCGCCGCGCCGCCACCGCCCGGCGCGCGCCAGCCGGCGCCGCTGCGCGCCTTGCCGGGAACGGCCTTGCGGATCGTCCTCGACGGCCGCGACGTGGCACCCGGCGAGGCCGGCGAGATCCTCGTGCGTGGGCCGACCCTGATGTCGGGCTATCTCGGCGATCCCGCCGCCAACGCCCGCGCGCTCGACGGCGGCTGGCTGCACACCGGCGATGTCGGCGTGCTCGACGCGGACGGTGGCCTCTCGGTGCTCGATCGCCGCGACGACCTGATCGTCTCCGGCGGCGAGAACGTCTATCCGGCTGAGGTCGAGGCGGTGTTGTTGGCCCATCCTGGCGTCGCCGACGCGGGCGTGGCCGGCGTGCCCGATGCCGACCTCGGGATGCGCGTCGAGGCCTGGGTGGTCGCGGCCCCCGGTGCAGGACTGGACGCCACGATGCTCGAAGCGCACTGCCGCCCCCGGCTCGCCGGCCACAAGCGCCCGCGCGGCTGGCACCTCGTCGAGGCACTGCCCCGCAACAGCGCCGGAAAGCTGCTGCGGAGGCAGTTCGTCAGCCGACGTTGAGTCTCGCCGCAGTTCGATCGCCGCTGATTCGACTCATCCTTCGGCCAGCCGCTCGCAACGGTGTCCGCCGGCAAGCAGGCGATCGCGAAAGTCGCTGATTTCGGGCGGTGTGAGCGGCGTGAGCGCCGCCCGGCCCCAGTGTCGGCAGGCAGCGGCGAGGTCATCGGCTGCCAGCGCCACTTCGGCCACCAGCAATTCGGACATCCAGTCCGTGCGCAGCGCGAGGTTTGCGTCCGCGAGTTCCCGCGCCCGCTCGATCTGCCCCAGGGCCAGGAAGAACTCGGCCGCATGGGCTGCGTAGGCTGCCGGATGACGGGACAGCAGCGCGCCGTATGCGGCGATCGCCTGTGCCCGCGCCGCCTCCGCAGCGCGGGCATTGCCGGCCCGATCCTCCAGCTCTGCGAGCATCGCGATGAACTCGGGATTGCCGGTTTGCGCAATCACCGAGGTCAGCAGCTCGCGGGCCCGGTCATGATTTCCGAGCAGCATCTCGCATTCGGCCAGGTGCTCCGCGGCCAGGTAGTACTGCGGCAGCCGCGCGTGGGCGGTCTCGAAGTAGATCCGCGCTTCCGGGATCCGCTCGTGGCGCAGCAGCGCGATGCCCTGCTGGGTCTGCAGCCAGGCCAGCATCCAGGGGTCGACGTCGGCATGGAGGTCCTGCGCCGTGCGGTACCAGAGCATCGCCAGTTCGAGCTGTCCGAGGTTGACCAGCAGGTCGGCGCGGTGCGCGAGTTCGTGCACGTCGGCGACCGGCTCAGCGGCAACGGCGATGTCGCGCCGCAGGAATTCGCGATCGCCGCGCGCCACCGCGAGGTCGCGGCGCAGGATCGGCAGCGCGGGATCGCCGGAATCGACTGCCTCGGCGCGATCGAGGGCTTGCCCGGCTGCGGCAAAGTCGTGAAACACCATGTGCAGCGCCGCGAGGGTGGCCAGCGCCGCGGAGTCGAGATCGTCGCGATACTCCAGCAAAGCCAGCGCGGCTTCGGCGTCGGCGAGGCGCCCGAGGATGCGGTGGCGCTGAAGGAGCAGGCGCGCCAGCAGGGCCCTGGTGGCCTGATCATCGCTTGCGGACAGCACGGCGATCCGGCTGTCCAGGTTGCCGAGGTAAATCGCAGCGGAAGTGCTCGGGCTTTCCTCGGGAGACAAGGGTCGCCAGGCGGGCGGCAATTCGCCGGCTGTCAGTACGGGGGAGGGTGATTCATCGGGCACGCGCGTCGTCGTGCAGGCCGACAGCAGCAGGATGAGCAGGCAAGAAGCGGCCGTTCGATGGAGTCGGGTCATGGCGGGACGCTACGCGGGGGCCGGGGCGGAAACCCACCCCGGCGCGTTTCGGAGCAGGATTACAGCGGGCGACCCAGGAAAGGGAAGTCGGCCAGGAACACGCTGTCGTTGGCGACGTTGTCGCTGACCCCCGGGCCGACGATGGCACCCAGCGAGTCATCGATGACATCGCGTGCCAAGGTCCGGCCGCCGCACTGCGGTACGCCCAACTCCACCGCGAGGTAGGCGTCGCACTGGGCTTTCGAGGTGTCGATGATCAGGCGATCGTCGACCAGCACGCTGGCGAGGACGGGTGCAGGCAACAGCGCATTGCCGGGTACGCCGTCCAGGGTATCGAGGGCAGCCAGGTTGCTCGCCATCTCGGCCTCGAATTGCGCCGCCCAGGTGGACGGATCACTGGCCCGGTTATAGGCGTCCTTCAGCGCGGTGCCGGTGTTGGGCAGCACGTTGATCAGCACCGTATTGACGCCGGGTCGGCCCATGCGGTCGACCTGGCCAGGGCGATGAAAGGTGCAGGACTGGTCCTTGATCTGGGTGACGCGTCCGATGTCGATGGTGGCGGATGGCACGGCGGCGAACTCGGGATTGCTGGTGATGTAGGTCATCCGTCCCTCGGAGCAGCCGCTGAACACCAGGTCGAGGCGGCCGAAGGGTTCCAGGCGCACGTCGATCGGGTTGAAGTTCGGCGGAAACACGCCGCCGCGCGAGGTCAGCGCCTGCGGGATCTCGATGCGGTCGCCATTGACCGTGCCCTCGCCGACGATCCAGCGCTGCTGGCCGCCGTTGGCGTTGTAGGTGTACCAGGTCACCACGGCGCGGTCCGGGCCGCCCGCTGTCGCCGGTGCCAGGATCTCGATCTGCACCCCCTGGCCTGGCTTGTTGCGCTCGATCCAGAGCCCGGTGAATCCGGCACTGACGCCAGCCTCGCCAACGCGCTCGGTGGCGCCCCAGACCTTCAGGACCGGATTGGCCCCACCATTGTCGAGCCGACTGCGGTCGATGGCGACGATCAGGGCCAGGGTGTTGCCGTTGAAGGAATTGACGCCGGGGTTGGTGAAGGAGGGCTGCAGGGTCGTACGGGTCCGCTGGAAGGCCGGACCGTCGAAATAGAAGGGGTCGTCGCGCAGTCCCGCCCAGACCCGCATGCCGGTGCCGGTGATCGTGCGCTCGATGCCGCCACTGGCGCTGGCGCCGCCGGGGCCGCTGCAGGCCACCCGGTTGGACTGCTGGCTGAAGCGGCAGCTCACGCGCAGATCGCGCCCGGAGGCGCTGCCGTTGTCGATCCGGAACACGTAGTCCACCGCATCCGAGAAGCGCGAGTTGTAGTCCGCGAAGGGCACGACCGTGTGGACGAGGACGAGCTCGTTCGGGTCGTTCGGATTCATGAAGGCATAGATGTCGTTGATGTCCGCGGCAGGGTCCGCGGTCGCCAGCGGGGCGTCGCGGTGATCGGCAGCCTGGACGGCAGTCCCGAGGCACATGAGGAGGCAGACAAGGGTCTTGCGCATGATCGGTTCTTCCCTGTTCGAGGTGCTGGCCGCTCCGCCATGGCGCAGCGGGCAACCAGATTACTCGTAAACGAGTGCAAAGTGTACAACCCGGGTTCGGTGCGCCGCGGCGCCGGGAACCCGGCTGTCCTTGTAACGGGCAGCGTTGGGAGACGGGGCCATGGCGGCCGTACCCATTGCGGTGCGCGCGGCTGAGCGCGTATGCCCACGCTGGCCTGCACTGCTCCCAATCCGGGCGCGGCCAACGTAGGCTCTCGTCCGTTTCCCGCCAGAGCCCTTGCCATGACGACCCGCCTGCTGCTGCCGATCCTCCTGTTGCTGGCTGGCTGCGCGGGCAGTCCACCGACCCGCTCCGGCGAGATCGCCGAGTACCGCCCCGGGGTCCTCGTGGGTTATCTGGAAGGTCGTCCGCTGCCGCAGGCAGCGCGCTTCATCGGTCCGCCGCCGGCTGCGGGTTCAGCCGAGGCGGCGCGCGACCTGGCGGTGGCGCAAGGCGTTCCCGCTGGCATGGGCAGCCCACGCTGGCAACTCGCAGCCAGCGACGATGCCCTGGTTTTCCCGAAGGCCTTCGACACCTTCGCCTGCGCGCTCGGCTTCACGCCCTCGGAGACGCAGACGCCGCACTTGGCCACGCTGATCCGGCGGGTCGGCGCCGATGCCGGGCGCATGGCCTCGGAAGCCAAGGAGGTGTGGCCGCGCCAGCGTCCCTTCCTCGAGCTCGGTCACCCGATCTGCATCCCGGAGGCCAGGGATCGCCTGGCCCGCAGCGCTTCCTATCCCTCAGGGCACGCCGCGATCGGCTGGGGCGTGGCGCTGGTGCTCAGTGAACTGGTGCCCGCTCGCGCGGAAGCGATCCTTGCCCGGGGACTCGCCTACGGGCAGAGCCGCGTGCTCTGTGGCGTGCATTGGCCGACAGACGTCGAGGCCGGCCAGCGGGTCGCGGCCGCCGCGCTCGCGGCAACCCGTCGCGACGCTGTCTACCAGTCGCAGTACAAGCTGGCGGCGCAGGAGATCGCCGCCGGCCCACTGCAGCCGCCACCTCCCGCCGAGGTCTGCGCCGCCGAGGCCGCGGCGCTGGGCCTGGACGTGCCGAGTCCGTGAGTCCGTCGCCGCAGGCCAGCCTGCACACCGCGCGGCTGCTGTTGCGGCCCATCGTCGCCAGCGACCAGCGGCGCATCCACGAAGGCCTGTCCGACCCGCGCGTCAACGCCCACACCGGCATCGCCTACGCGAGCTACGAGGATACGGCCCGGCAGATGCGCTGGTATGCCGAGTTGCAGGCGAGCGGGACCGGTCTCTGGTGGGCCGTGTGCCTGTCGCAGCGTCCCGATGAGCTGATCGGCGCGATCGGCCTGACCCAGCTCGTCGCCGAACATCGCCGCGCCGAGGTCGGCTACTGGTTGATGCCCGACTGCTGGGGACAGGGATTGGCTGGCGAGGCGCTGGCTGCGCTGCTCGCCCACGCCTATGGCCCGCTCGGCCTGCATCGTGTCGCCGCCGAGGTCGACGTCGACAATCCGCGCAGCAGCGCATTGCTGGATCGCCTGGGCTTTCGCCACGAGGGGGTCCGTCGCGGGTACGAGTGGAAAGACGGCCGCCCGATCGACCTTGCCGTCTACGCGCGACTCGCTAGCGACTGATCCAGCGCACTGCGAGTTGCCCCACCTCCGCGAGCACCGCATCGTCCTGCGCGCGCATGGCGGGAAAGTGTGCCGGCGCCGAGTAATAGGCGGCGATCACGACCGGCGCGCGCCCCGGTGGGAACACCAGCGCGATATCGTTGTGCTGATTGGGCATCTGCTCGGCAATGCCGGTACCGGTCTTGTCGCCGGCCCGCCAGTCCGCGGGCAGGCCTGCGCGCAGCCGCCGGCGACCGGTGCTGGTCGCCAGCATCCAGCCGATCAGGGTCTCGCGGGAGGACGCCGTGAGATCGTCACCGCCGGTCAGTCGCGCCACCGTCCGTGCGATGGCTTCCGGCGTGGTGGTATCGCGCTCCTCGCCGGGGGGCACCAGGTTCATCTCCGGCTCCCAGCGATCGATGCGAGTGAGCTCGTCGCCAAGCGCGCGGAAGCGCGCGGTCAGCGCCTCCGGTCCACCGAGCCGGCGCATCAGCAGGTTGGCAGCGAGGTTGTCGCTGGTGGTTTGGCCGGCCTCGGCCAGTTCGATCACGCTCAGCCCGGTTGCCCCGTCGGCCTTGCCGGTGACCGGCATGTGCGGGACGTGGTCGGCGCTGCTCCAGCTCAGGCGCTCGCCGGCGGCCATGCGGCCTGCGTCGATCTCGGCGAGCGTGAAAGCCGCCAGCGGCAGCTTGAAGGTCGAGCACAGCGCGAAGCGCTCATCAAAGCGGTAGCCGGCCCAGCGGCCATCGCCGGTATCGAGGAAGGCCACGCCGAGGCGCCCGCCGGCGCGCGATTCGATGGCGGCGAGTTCTCCCGCCAGGTCCCCGGCCGCCGTCAGCGGCAGCGACGGGGCCAGCGGCAGGGTGGCGAATGCGCGCAGCAGACTGCGGCGCCTCAGATTGACGGCCATGGCAGGTGCCCCAACTGGAGGAAGCGTCAGGCTGCGCGCGCGTCGTGGCCTTCTGCGGGCGCGAAAATGGCGATCAGCGGACCTGCGCCAGCCAGTCTTCGAGGTTGTAGTAGTTGGTCACGCGGGTGATGTGGCCATCCTTGATGTCGAAGAAGGCACCGCCAGGCAGCCGGTAGCGCTGGCCGCTGGCCGGCGGCAGGCCCTCGTCGCTCGAGAGGTACTGGCCGTTGACGATGTACTCGGCGGCGGCATGACGGCCATCCGCCGAGGCCAGGATGCGGACGTCGGTCAGCACTTCCAGGTAGCAGCGCGCCATCCGTGCGAGGAAGGCGCGAAAGGCCTCGCGACCGGTTTCGCGACGGCCCTGGTTGAGGTCGTGGGCGACATCCTCGGCGAGCAGCTCGAGCATGCCTTCCCAGTCGGCACGGTTGAAACAGGCGTAGTAGCGGGCGATCAGGTCGGTGGTGGTCACGGGGGTTCCCGGCGGAGTGGTCGCCGCGCATGCTCGGTGGGGCGACACTTGCCCGCAAGTCCCTGTCCGGATGTCGTCCGATCCTGCGATGGGGGCTTGGAGGTGACCGGGAGAAGCAGATGATCGACGGACGCATGGTACGGATCGAGCAGCAAGGTCGCGGCGGAGAGATCGTCGTCACCTTGCCGACGGGCGAATGGCGCTGGTGGTGGGAGTTCGGCGGTGGCGATTGCCTGGCTTTCGTCCATGTGCCGGATGACGCCCAGTGGGAATCCGACCCGCGCCTGGGTGGCTATCCGCGCAAGGCTTTCCTGGCCGAGCTGGGCGCCCTCATCGCTGGGCGCCAATGCCCGGGCGCGCAGATCGTCGTCGGCGAGCGCTTCATTGAGTTTCACGGCTGAGCGTGAGACCGCAAGGCCCGCCGATCGCGCCACAAGGGCGCTCCCGTATCTCTGCCGCCGCCCCGAGGGCGAGCAGTCGAAGCCCCGCTCCGGCGTCATTCCGGCGAAGGCCGGAATCCAGTGCTTTTCGGCGTTTCGTGGCCAGTACACCCTGGATCCCGGCCTTCGCCGGGATGACGAGCTTTGACCACAGGCCCCATGGCCGGGTGGCTCTCCTGGCCCCCCCCCCCCGCCCCCCCCCCCCACCCACCACCCCAGGCCCCAACACCTGGGGGGGGGCGAACGCCTAGCGGTGCCCATG
>JANJUH010000097.1 GCA_024710675.1 Lysobacterales bacterium | reverse complement strand
TGCGCCGGCGTGATCACCGGCATCGGCCGTGTCGCTGGCACCGAGGTGGTCGTCATCGCCAACGACGCCACCGTCAAGGGCGGCACCTATTTCCCGATGACGGTCAAGAAGCACCTGCGGGCGCAGGAAGTGGCGCTCGAGAACCACCTGCCCTGCGTCTACCTGGTCGATTCGGGTGGCGCCTTCCTGCCGCTGCAGGACGAGGTCTTCCCCGACCGCGAGCACTTCGGCCGGATCTTCTACAACCAGGCGCGGATGAGTGCGCTGAACATCCCGCAGATCGCGGTGGTGATGGGCTCCTGCACAGCCGGCGGCGCCTACGTGCCGGCGATGAGCGACGAGACCATCATCGTCCGCGAGCAAGGCACGATCTTCCTCGGCGGCCCGCCGCTGGTGAAGGCGGCGACCGGCGAGGTGGTCGACGCCGAGGCCCTGGGTGGCGCGGACGTGCACACCGCGACCTCGGGCGTGGCCGACCACTTTGCCGAGAACGACCAGCACGCACTCGCCATCGCGCGCGAGATCGTGGCCCACCTCAATCGCCGCAAGTCCATGCCGCTGGCGATCCAGTCCCCGCGCGAGCCGCTGTACGCCAGCGATGAGATCTACGGCATCGTGCCGCGCGACACCCGCATCCCCTTCGACATCCGCGAGCTCATCGCGCGCATCGTCGACGGCTCGGACTTCCACGAGTTCAAGGCGCTCTACGGCACCACGCTGGTCACGGGTTTCGCGCACATCCACGGCCACCCGGTGGGCATCCTCGCCAACAACGGCATCCTCTTCTCGGAGTCGGCGCTCAAGGGCGCGCACTTCATCGAGCTGTGCAACCAGCGCAATGTGCCTCTGGTCTTCCTGCAGAACATCACCGGCTTCATGGTCGGCCGCAAGTACGAGAACGCCGGCATCGCCAAGGACGGCGCCAAGATGGTGACCGCGGTGGCCTGTTCGCACGTGCCCAAGTTCACCGTGATCACCGGCGGCAGCTTCGGTGCCGGCAACTACGCGATGTGCGGCCGCGGCTACCAGCCGCGCTTCCTGTGGATGTGGCCGAACGCGCGGATCAGCGTGATGGGTGGCGAACAGGCCGCCAGCGTGCTCGCGACGGTCCGCCGCGATGGCCTCGAGGCCGCCGGCAAGGACTGGCCCAAAGAGGACGAGGAGGCCTTCAAGGCACCGATCCGCGAACAGTACGAGCGCCAGGGCCATCCCTACTACGCCAGTGCGCGGCTGTGGGACGACGGCATCATCGACCCCGCCGATACCCGCCGCGTGCTTGGCCTGGCCCTGTCGGCGACGCTGAACGCGCCGATAGCACCCGGCCGCGTCGGCGGGTTCCGGCTGGAAGCGCGCTGGCCTGGCCCTGGGATGTGATTGGCCTGCGACCCGATGCGACCCCGCGCGAGGTCGAGGACGCGTGGAGCGCCTGGCGCGCCAGTGCCCGCGAGAGCGACGATCCGGAAGGCTTCCGGCGCAAGGCCGAGGCTTTCGAAGCGGCGATCCAGCGTGCCGCCGAACGAGATCCCTCGCACTTGCCGGCCGGCGCCTATCCCGATCCCTGGGACCGCCCTGCGAACGAGACCGCCACGGATGCGGGCGACACGCCACCTGCGCTGCCGGAAGACACCCGCAGCGAGGACGAGAAGCTCGCTGCGCAGATCCTGACCCTGACCCGCGCCGCCGGCGATTTCGATGAACTCGCCCTCGCCATCCAGCGCTTCGGCGCCTGGCACGACCGCGGCACACGCACCGGCGCCGAACGCCTGTTGCGCGATGCGATCGCCAGCGGGGAATCGCTGCGCAACATCGAGATCGTCCGCATCTCCAGGCTCTTCGACTGGCAGCCCGAGTCGCCGCCGATGCAGCCGCTGGACGAGCACCGCCTGTGGAAAGCGCGCGTGCACGCGGCCTGGCAGGAGTACGCCCCGCCCGATCCGGCCTATACCGAGGGCATCGGCCGCACCTTCCTGCTGGTCGGCGGCATCGCCGGCGCGCTGCTCTCGCTGCTGATCCTGCCGCGCGTGCTCGCGGGCGGCATCGGCATCCTGATCCCGATCGCCTTCGCCGCGCTGTGTGCGTGGCTGCTGATCAAGTGGAAGCGTTGAGGGACGAGTAACCGGGACTTGGGACTTGGGACTCGGGAAAGGCTCGCATCCCGGAGCTGGACCGCCCTGATGCTGCTGAGGCGCAGGGGGAGCCTGACGACTTCTGTGGGTCGGGATTCATTCCGACGCTCTGCTTGCGGGCCAGCGAGAAGCGTCCGGATGAATCCGGACCCACGTCAACATTGCCCTACTGCTTTACCCGCGAGCGCTGCCACAAGGCCACGAAGTAGACCAGCGTCGCCGCCGTCTCCAGCAGACCGGCGAGCCTGAGCGTGGGCATCGCCACCGCCTCCATGACGCCATGCGCGAAGCAGATCAACATCGCGATGCCAGCGTAGATCAACGGACCGGTCAGGCGGAAGGCCAACGCGGCAGCCAGGGGCAGGAAGGGCCACAGCGCTGCCGCCAGTCCGGCCAGGGCACCCCCCGCTGGCGGCAGCCAAAGCACCATCCAGCCGATCCGGACCAACAATGTGGCGCCGACGGCAGCCCAGGCCCATTGCGCGGCGTTCATCGAGCCAGCTTCCGCGCGATCTCGGCGACACGACGTCCGAGCGCCCGCGCCAGCGCCCGCTCGTCTTCGTCCAGTTCGGTCTCGCGCGCGTGCCGGGCCAGGTGCCCGGCGCCGTAGGGCGAGCCGCCGCCCTGGGTACGCGCCAGCCCGGCTTCGCTGTAGGGCAGACCGACCAGCAGCATGCCGTGGTGCATGAGCGGCAGCATCATCGACAGCAAGGTCGACTCCTGCCCGCCATGCGCGCTGCTGGTCGAGGTGAAAACGGCCGCCGGCTTGCCGGCAAGGGCCCCGCTAAGCCATAGCGCAGCGGTGGAATCGAGGAAGTGCTTCAGTGGCGCTGCCATGTTGCCGAAGCGGGTCGGGCTGCCGAGGATCAGGCCGGCACACGCCGACAGATCGCCGTGGCTGACGTAGGGTGGCCCGTCCGGCGGCACCTCCGGCGCGCTGTGCGCACCGGCCGCCGCGACCACCTCGGGCACGGTCCGCAGCCGCGCCTGCATGCCGTCGACCTCCTCGACACCCGCCGCGATCCTCCGCGCCAGCTGCGCGGTGCTGCCGTGGCGACTGTAGTAAAGGACGAGGATCTCGGGCATGGGCGGGTGCTCGGCTAGGGAAGCGCGATGCTAGACCGCAGCGGTGTGTGGCGGGGGTCAACTGCACCGGGGTGCCGGAACACCGGAACGAAGAGCGTCCGGATGAATCCGGACCCACAGGAACACCGAAGGCGTGTGGGTCGGCATTCATGCCGACGATTTGGTCATGCCCGCTGACCACCACGCTCGTCATCCCGGCGAAGGCCGGGATCCAGTCTTTGCTGGCAGCAGCAACGCGAAAAGCACTGGATTCCCGCTTGCGCCGGAATGACGACAAGGAGGGAACCTCTGGCACTGACCACTGACCACTGACCACTCACCACTCTCCCGTGCCCTCGTGCCCTCGTGCCCTCGTGCCCTCGTGCCCTCCGCCCCCGTCCAAGGCATCATCACCCCATGCCGTCGACTTCCACCCGATGAAACGCCCGCCGCTCCAGCAGATCCTGCGCTTTGCCCGCTTCATCGGCCGGCGCTTCAACGACGACCAGTGCTTCGAGGCCGCCGGTGCGCTGTCCTTCACCACGGTCTTCGCGCTGGTGCCGCTGCTCACGGTGGCGCTGAGCATCTTTGCCTCCTTCCAGGAGTTCCAGCGTTTCTCGGATGCAGTCACGGGCTTTGTGTTCAAGCACTTCGTGCCCACTTCCGGCACCGAGGTCGAGGCCTACATCAAGGAGTTCGTGACCAAGGCCTCGCAACTGACGGCGGTCGGCATTGGCGCGCTGGTGATCAGCGGTCTTTTGCTGATGACCTCGATCGAGCACGCCTTCAACCGCATCTGGCGGGTGCCGGTGCCGCGCCGGGCGCTGGCGCGCTTCGTGGTGTTCTGGACCGTGCTGACGCTGGGACCGCTGCTGGTCGGCGCCGGACTGGCGGTCAGTTCGGCGATCATCGCGGCACCGCTGTTTGCGGGCTGGGAGGGTCACGCCGCCTTCGAGTCCTCGCTGGTGCGCGCCCTGCCCTTGCTGATCAGCCTGGCGGCGGCGACGCTCGCCTACCTGGTGGTGCCGAACTGCCCGGTGCGCCTGCGCCACGCACTCGCCGGCGGCCTGTTCGCGGCGGCGGCCTTCCAGGTCGCCAAATGGGCCTTCACCGAGTTCATCGGACGCTACGCCAATTACCAGCAGATCTACGGTGCGCTCGCCTTCTTTCCGGTCTTCCTGCTGTGGATCTATGTCTCGTGGTCGATCCTGCTGCTCGGTGCCTCGCTGACCGCCGCTCTCGGCGCCTTCCAGCGCGAGGCCGGGCAGCCCGATTTCTCCGATCGCCTGCGCTTCGCGGCTGCGCTGCGCGTCCTGCTGAAGTTGCGCGAGGCCCAGACCGCCGGCATCGGCGCCTCGCTGAATGACCTGGCGGCCAGCCTGCCCGACGTGCCGGAGGCGACCATCGCCGCCCTGCTCGCGCTGTTCGAACGCGAACGCATCGCCCAGCGCACCGACATCGGCAGCTTCATCCTGAGCCGCGATCCCGAAGGCATCCGCCTGCGCACGCTGTATCGCAGCGATGCCTTCCTGTTGCCGCTGGCGACCAGCCGGAGCACGGCGCTGCCTGCCCTGACGGCAGGCGAGCGTGCGCTGCAGCTCTGCGAGCAGGCGGCGCGACAAGGCGAAGAGGTCCTCGACATTTCACTGGCCGAGCTGCTGCGACGCGGTGAGGCGAAAGCCGGCGAGGCCGCCGCCGGTCCCTGATTCACGGCCGGTCCATTGCCCACAGCCGATCCTCTGCCCCTGTTGCCAGGAGATTCGCCCATGATCCGAGTGCTCGCCGTCTCGCTTGCGCTGTCCACCGTAGCCCACGCGGCACCGATCGAACTGAGTGTCCCGACACTCGCCGGCGATACCTTCGACCTGTCAGCGCAGCGCGGCCAATGGGTGGTCGTCAATTACTGGGCGACCTGGTGCGGCCCGTGCATCAAGGAAATGCCTGAACTCGACGAACTCGACCATGCGCGCGACGATGTGATCGTGCTCGGGCTGGCCTTCGAGGAGACGACACCCGAAGACCTCAAT
>JANJUH010000072.1 GCA_024710675.1 Lysobacterales bacterium | reverse complement strand
CGCAGAGCGCGCTCCTACGGGTGCGGCGGGAATCCGGGCCTATGCGGTAGGAGCGCCCTCGGACGCGATCAGGCTCGCCGCGAAGGCTTTTCGCGAGCGGAGCGCGCTCCGACGGGTGCGGAGGGAATCCGGGCCTCTGCGGTAGGAGGGCCCTCGGGCGCGATCAGGCGCTCAGCGCCGCTCTTTCGAATCGCTGCGCGGCGCCCAAGACAGCCCTGAGGGCCTCGCGCTCCACTGGACTCAGGTGCGGGTTCCAGGTATCGAAGATCAACACCACCCGAGTCTCGTCGCTGTCGCTCCACGCTTCGTGCTCGAAGCTGTCGTCGAATATGGAGAGCTTGCCCTCGACCCAGCCGCGCGCCTCGTCGGCGGCGCGCAGGGCTCCACCGTTGTCCGGCACGATCAGCGGCAGGTGCACGACCAGGCGGCCGTTGATGGCGCCGCGTCTGGGTGCGATGCGGGAGTGTGGCCGCATCACGCTGAACATCACTTCGGGTCCGTAGCCCGGCACGCGCATCAGGTCGATCGATTCGAGAATCTCGGTGGTCCGTGGGCAACGCGCGCAGTTTTCCTCGACCTTCTCGCCATGCCGCCAGAAGTGGAAGGTGTCCCGGTCCCAGCAACGGTTGCTGCCATTCCGGCTCACCGCAT
The DNA here is from genome assembly GCA_024710675.1 of Lysobacterales bacterium. Taxonomy (GTDB): domain Bacteria; phylum Pseudomonadota; class Gammaproteobacteria; order Xanthomonadales; family SZUA-5; genus JANJUH01. The sequence continues at coordinate 8,230 of JANJUH010000072.1, read as the reverse complement.
TGCGCGAATCGTCTGGGTGGTTCGCGTCGGCTGCGAGGCCGCGCGTGTCGTCCATCACCGCCAACAGTTCCTCACGAATCACCCCGGTGGCCGCCTCGACGCGCTGCACCCAATCGAAATCCTCGCGCTCGTACCAGGCCTGCGGCGGCAGGTCGGGGACGTAGAAAAGTCCGGGCCGCCACTTCGGATGGGCGAAGCGCGGTGGCGCCTTGCCGGCAAAGATGTCGGCGCCGGCCTGGATGCGGCGCACGGCCTCGGCACCGTGCCCGGCGATCAGCGGCGCCAGCGCGCGCGTCAGTTCCGCGTCCAGTCCGCGGCGGACGACACCGAGCGCGTGGTTGAGGAAGCGCCGGGTGTCCATGTCGATCTGGGCCACCGGGATCTGCTCGGCCATGCGCGTCGCCCGCAGGTAGGCCCGGGTGGCTGCCTCGGTTTCGCCGAGGCGTTCGTGGGCGGCGCCTTTCTGCAGCCAGCCGCCGAGGAAGTCCGATTCGACGGCGAGTGCCGCATCGAGCGCCGTCACGGCTTCGCGGACACGGCCTGCGCCGATCTCCGCCATTGCCAGGTTGAAGTGGCTCACCGGATCGGCGGGCGCGGCCTGCGTGGCGCGCCGGTAGTAGTCGGCGGCCGCGGCGTAATCGCCACGCTGGCTGGCGGCAAAGCCCAGGAACGCGAGCGCCGTGGCATGCGTCGGATGCTCGGCCAGCAGCGTTTCAAACAGGCGCGTGGCGCCCGCCACATCCTGACTCTGGTAAAGGCGCAAGGCTTCAGCTTCGAGCGCAGCCGGCTCGGCGATGGATGTGCTCATGTGGGAATCCATGGCAAAGCCGCCAGTATAGGCCTCGCAGGACGGCAGCCCCCGGGCCGCGTTCAGCGGCAGCCACAAGGACATGGATCAAAGCAGCGGTCCGTCGGCCTGCGTAGACTCGCCCCCGCACGCCTGCACTTACAGGATCATGCCGATGAGCACGCACGAGCCGATGTCCAAGGTCGATACGGCCTGGTTGCGGATGGAGCGGCCGACCAACCTGATGATGGTCACCGGCGTGATGGTGCTGGCCGATCGTCTCGATGTGCAGCACCTGCGCGCGGCGGTGGCCGAGCGTTTCCTGGCCTTTCCGCGCTTCCGCCAGCGGGTGGTCGAACTGGCCGGACAGGCCTTCTGGGAGACCGACGAGACCCAGGACCTGGAATGGCACGTGCGCCGCGCGGCCTTGCCGGCGCCCGCGGGCAAGGCCGAGCTCGAGGAGTACGTCAGCAACCTCGCCAGCACGCCGCTCGATCATGGCAAGCCGCTCTGGCAGTTTCACCTGATCGAGGATTTCCAGGGCGGCAGCGCGCTGGTGATCCGTATCCACCACTGCTATGCCGATGGCATTGCGCTGGTCGAGGTCATCCTCGCCCTGACCGACCCCGACGCCGGTCCGCATGCCGCGCCCAAGCGCAAGCGACGCGTTAAGGTCCCGGAAGGCGGCGTCTTCGATCGCCTGATGGCACCGGCCCGGCAGAGCATGGAAACCGCCACCCACTGGGTCGAGCAACTGATGGGCACGGCGATGGAAGTTGCTTCGCATCCGCAGAAGGCGGCCGAGGCGGTCAGCGGCATGGTGCGCTCGGGCGCCCGCGAAGGCGCCGAGATCCTGCGCGAACTGGTCCATTCGCTGTCGCTGCCGGACGATCCGCAGACCTGCCTGAAGGGTCCTTTGGGCGTGTTCAAGCGCGCCGCCTGGTGCGCGCCATTGCCGCTGGAGGAAGTCAAGGCCGCCGGCGCCGCCTTCGGGGCCACCGTCAACGATGTGCTGATGGCCTGCGCGGCGGGCGCCATGCGCAGCTATCTGCTCAGCCGCGGCGATGACGTCAGCGGCAAGGCCATCCGCGCCACGGTACCGGTCAACCTGCGACCGCTCGAGCATGCGCGCGAGCTGGGCAATCATTTCGGCCTGGTCTTCCTCGACCTGCCGATCGGCATCGACAATCCGGTCGAGCGCCTGCTGGCGGTACGCGCATCGATGCAGGCGCTCAAGCGCTCGCGCCAGGCCATCGTCTCCTACGGCCTGTTGGCCACCCTCGGCCTCGGTCCGGCTTTCATCCAGCGTCCGGCGCTGGAAATGCTGAGCCGCAAGGCGAGTACCGTGGCCACCAACGTGCCCGGGCCGAAGGCGCCGATCTATCTCGCCGGCGCGCGGGTCGGCGAGATGATGTTCTGGGTGCCGCAATCGGGCACCATCGGCATGGGCATCAGCATCCTCTCCTATTCGGGATCGGTCTATTTCGGCCTGATCACCGATGGCAAGCGCGTCCCGGACCCGCACCAGATCATCGACCGCTTCCCCGCCGAGTTGGAAAAACTGCTCTTGCTGGCGCTGCTGGCGGCAGGTGAGTGCCCCATCGATGGCCAGTTGGCCGAGCAGCTCTTGCACGGCCCGTCGCGCTCGCGTCGGCGACGTCCGTCCACCGGCAAGCGCCGCCCGTCGGATGCGTGACGCGTGCGGCAGCCAGGGCTGGCGAGTGTGGGTTACCCTAGAACTCTCGTGCCTTGCGCCGCGCAGTTGTGAAACTACGCGAGAAATCCGTTCTTTGTGCTTGATTGGGAATGGATTATCCTAGCGAAGGCCAGACCCGGTCAGGAGGCGTCGCCATGTCCAGAGGTACCATCGCCCAGCACACCGCCCTTTGGGCCGGGCTGATCCTCGCGCTATCGGCGAGTGAGGTGCGCGCGCAGGCGGCGAACTTCATCATGACGGTCGACAACGCGAAGATCTACACGCCCTTCCATCCGGAGGGCTTCATCGACACGGTGCCGCCGTACACGATGTGCGCGACCTATTACGCACAGTTCCGTTTCCGCTACACCTGGCGGCATGGCTATGCCGAGCAGGTGTACACCGAGCCGGTCGGCACCTTCTACCCGTACTACTTCCTGCAGCAGGTCTTCCCGAACCCGATCTCGATGCCCGTGGCTTCCGTGGCAACGCCCGCGGTGCGCACGGTATTCGCTGACATGGTCACCGGGCCCGTCAACACGGGCGGCGTGCGCACGCTGACCTTCCGCGGCCGCGGACTGTTCCAGGGCGCCACCTCATCGGTCAACGTGCTCGTCGACACCCAGTTGCCGCCGAGTTCGACGCGTTACCGCGAGATCCCGCACCTGACCGAGGACATGCCCTTGCGGCCGTGGCTGGGATGGCAGCAGGACCTGTTCGCCACCAGCTACCGGGTCGACATCGCCGAATGTCCGGGTGGTCCCGGGACCACGGGCCTGGGCTGCGGTTCGGCGATGACCTTCCAGCCGCTGACGCCGGCTTGCGGCTCCTCCGACTATTGCGCGACCGTGCCGCAGACCTTCCACCAGGTCCCGACGGCGCTGCAGCCTGGCCAGGGCTACGAATACCGCGTGCTCGGCATGAACACCTGTGGCGTCAGCGAAGAGCAGACCGCCAATCCGCCGCGTCCCTACTTCAAGACCGCCCAGGCCTGCTTCCTGGTCAACGGTTCGATCCCCGACGGTGGCGTGGCGACCTTCAATGCCGCCACCCTGGGCATCAATCCGGGCGCGTCGGTGCAGAACCTGAGGCTCACCGTGCACGCCGACCATGCGCAGGTCGGTGACTTGCGCATTTCGCTGACCAAGACCTCGCCTGCGGTACTGGGTCCGCTGACGGTGATGGACCAGCCCAATCCCACGACCTGCGTAGGACGGCGCATGCAGGTGGCCTTCGCCGATGGCGGCGCCTCGGCGTCGACGAGTTGCAAGAGCACGGAACCCGCGCTGTCGGGCCGCATCAACCCGATCCAGGCGCTGGGCAGCTTCAACGGTACACTGGCCGAGGGCACCTGGCAGTTGCGGGTCGAGGACACCGTCGCCAATGGCAAGGCGGGTTCGCTGGTCGAGTGGTGCCTGTCCTCCGACGTGGCGCTGTCGCCGACCACCTTCGTGCCGCCGCCGCCGCCGATGATCATGGAGAACGGCTTCGAGAGCCCCTGAACCCGGCCAGCCGGGTTCAGAATTGCGCCAGCGCGGCCTTGCACAAAGGGCCGTCGCGGTCCTTGGTGCAGGTTTCCTTCATGGCCTCGCACACGGCGGCGCCCATCGCCTTGCCCATGTCCTTGAAGGCGTCGGCCATCGCGCGCTCGGCGGCATTGTCCGAGTCCGAGCGCATCTCGCGCTCCATCTTCAGTTCGACCGCGGCCAGGCACTTCTGGTAAGCCACTTCGACCGGATCGCGGGTGAACCACCAGATCGCCACGCCCACGGCCGCGATCACCACCACCCAGGCACCTGCTTTCATGACCTCACTCCCGCCTTGACCGTGGGGCAAGTATTGCAGGAATAGAATCCGCTCCCCCGAATCCAGATCCCGAGCCGTGCTCTCCATCGGACCCCATCGTATTGCGACCCCGCTGGTGCTGGCACCCATGGCCGGGGTCACCGACAAGCCCTTCCGGCGGCTGTGCAAGGGCCTGGGCGCGGGGCTGGCGGTCTCGGAGATGACCACTTCCGACCCGCGCCTGTGGGATTCGCAGAAGAGCCGCTGGCGCCGCGACCACCTGGGCGAGCCCGAACCGGTCTCGGTGCAGATCGCCGGCTACGATCCGGCGATGATGGCCGAGGCCACGCGCTTCAATGTCGACCACGGCGCCGAGATCATCGACATCAACATGGGTTGTCCGGCCAAGACGGTCTGCAAGGTCGATGCCGGCTCGGCGCTGATGCGCGACGAGGCGCTGGTGGCCAGGATCCTCGAGGCCGTCGTTGCTGCGGCCTCGGTGCCGGTGACGCTGAAGATCCGCACCGGCTGGGCCCGACACGCGAGGAACGCCATGACGATCGCGCGCATCGCCGAGGCCGCCGGCATCGCCGCGCTCGCGATCCATGGCCGCACGCGCGAGGACCAGTACCTGGGTGAGGCCGAGTACGACACCATCGCCGAGGTCAAGGCGGCGCTGTCGATCCCGGTGCTCGCCAATGGCGACATCGACAGCCCCGAGAAGGCCCGCGCGGTACTCGAACGCACCGGTTGCGACGGCCTGCTGATCGGCCGTGCGGCACAGGGCCGGCCGTGGATCTTCCGCGAGATCACGCACTTCCTGGCCACCGGCGAGCATCTGCCGCCGCCGACGGAAGCCGAAGTCGCGCAGATCCTGCTCGGCCACCTGGAGGCACTTTACGCGCACTACGGCGAGCACCATGGCGTCCGCATCGCCCGCAAGCACCTCGGCTGGTACGCCAAGGACCGCCCCGACGGCGAGGACTTCCGCCGCGCCGTCGTCCGCATCGAGGATGCGCGCGCGCAGTACGAGTACACGCGCGGGTGGCTGGAGGGCGGCGGGGTGGCGTTGGCGGCGTGAGGCGAGAGCGCCGCGTCTGCTGATTTGCTCACCGGAGTGTTGCTTGATGGTCAGCGCTGAAGGGCACCGAAGAGCATCGCGGTCCCGAATTGTGGTTTCGTGCTGACCGATGACACGCCGTTCCATTCGGGCCAGGTGTCAAAAAAGCGTCCGGATGAATCCGGACCCACATCAGGTCGGCCAGCCTGTGGGTCGGCATTCATGCCGACGCTCCGGGATCCGCCGGTCTACGCCAATCAAGCGATAGGCCCCGCGTAGCTCACCGCCAGGATCAGGAAGCGACTCACCGTCCCGCCATGCTCGAAATCGAACTCGTCGTCGACGCGGCGCTTGAGCAGCGCGCGGGCGAAGGGCGAGTCGATGCTGATCCAGCCCAGCGCCGTGTCGATCTCGTCGGGCCCCACGATGCGGTGCTCGCGCTCGCTGTCGGATTCGAGCAGCAGCACGCGCACCCAGGCGCCGAAGTACACCGCCTCGCGATCGCCGGGGATGGTCTCGATCACCTTCAGGTGCGCGAGGCGTTTTGTCAGGTAACGCACGCGGCGGTCGATGCCGGCGAGCTGGCGCTTGCGGTAGGTGTACTCGGCGTTCTCCGAGCGATCGCCCTCGGCGGCGGCAGCGGCCAGCGCTACGACGACCTCAGGTCGTTCCACGCGCCACAGGCGATCGAGTTCGGCCTTCAGGCGATCGTGCCCCGCGCGCGTGATCAGGGCGGTCGAGGGTGCGCTCGGGGGACGGTAACGGGTGCCGGGCATGACGGTGCGGGTTAGGATCGTCGGATGGGAACGCGTCTGAGAATTGGTTGCCCGGTGTGGGCCTGCGCCGCTTGGCGTGGTCGTCTGTATACCCGGGATGCCGAACGCAAGGATTACCTGCCGCAGTACGCCGAGGTGTTTTCCACGGTCGAGGGCAATTCGAGCTTCTACGCGCTGCCGACCGAGGCTGCGGTGCTGCGTTGGCGCGAGGAGACGCCGGCGGATTTCCGCTTCTGCTTCAAGTTCCCGCAGGACATCACCCATCGCCGTGGGCTGCGCGGCGCGGGCGATCTGGTCCACGCCTTCCTGAAGCGCATGGATCCCCTGGGCGAGCGTCTGGGCCCTTTCCTGGTGCAATTGCCGCCGCGTTTCGGGCCGGCGCAGCTCGATACGCTGCGTGCCTTCCTGCGCAGCCTGCCGGCGGCCTTTTCCTATGCGGTGGAGCTTCGCCATCCGGACTTCTACGACCAGGGACCGCACGAGGCGGCCCTGAACGAACTGCTGCGCGATCGCGGTGTCGATCGCGGGCATATCGACACCCGCTGCCTGCGGGCAGCCACCGTGCTCGACGAAACGACCCGCGCAGCGCTGGCGCGCAAGCCGGCGCTGCCCCTGCGGACCACGACGACCGGCGAGCGCCCGTTCCTGCGCTTCGTTGCGCAGAACCAGGCCACTGCAGCCAGCGACTGGATACTGCCCTGGGCCGAGACCATCGCCGGTTGGCTGGCGGCCGGGCTCGAGCCGCATGTCTACACCCATACGCCGGATGACCGTGAGGCGCCCGAATTGGCTCGAATGCTGCACGCAGCCGTGGCCGCGAGACTGTCCGGACTGGCCCCGATGGCTGCGTTCCCGGGTGAAACCGAAGCGGTGGAGCGAAGAGCCCGGACTGGACCGCAACTGAGCCTGTTCTGATCCCTTCACGCGATCCGAGCGCTTTCTCTGCGCACCCTGCGGCATGATCCCCGCGTCTAGGAAAGCCGAGAAGGATCGCCTCGTGGACATGGATCCGCCCAGCCAAAGCCAGCGCAATGCCCTTGCCGATGTCGCTTCCGAGCGCCACGGCCGGAGCGTTGCACCGCTCGCCTTCGTCGGCATGGAGGCGATCCAGTGCCCTCTGCTGCTGGCCGACGCGGAGGGCAGGGAGTTTCGGCTGCCGGCGCGAGTGCGTGCGGGTGTGGATCTCGCCGATCCCGAGGCCCGTGGCATCCACATGTCGCGCCTGTATGCGCTGCTCGCGCGCGAGTTGGCTGCTGGCGCGTTGACGCCCGCGACGATGCGGCGCCTGCATGCCGAGGCCATAGCCTCCCAGGACGGCCTCGCGCGCCAGGCGCTCATCGAGATCAGGGGAGACTGGCTGCTGCAGCGCCCGGCCCTGGTCAGCGCCGGCAGCGGCTGGCGCACCTACCCGATCTGGTTGAAGGTCTCGGGTAGCGCCGACGCGCCATCGGTCGAGGCCGGCACCGAGATCACCTATTCGAGCACCTGCCCGAGTTCCGCCGCGCTCGCCCGCCAGGTGGCCCAGGCTGCCTTCCTGGCGCGCTTCCAGCCCGGCCAGCCGCTAACGCATGCCGACGTGCACGATTGGCTAGGTCGCGTCGAAGGCATGCCGGCGACACCGCACGCCCAGCGCAGCACGCTGCGCCTGCGTGGTCGCTTGGCGGGCGATGTGTCGCGCTGGCCCATGGAGCAGTGGATCGAGCGCCTGGAGGAAGCCCTGGCGACGCCGGTGCAGACTTACGTCAAGCGTGCTGACGAGCAAGCCTTTGCCGAGCGCAACGCGCGCAACCTGATGTTCTGCGAAGACGCCGCCCGCCGCCTGAACCTCGCCTTGAAACGCTCGGATGCGGTCAATGCCTTCCACTTGAAAGTGATCCACGCCGAAAGCCTTCACGCGCACGATGCCGTGGCCGAAAGCCGCTGGACGAGACCTTCCGAATGATCACCTGCACCGCTTTGCGCTGGGGCGCCCCCGGCCAACCACTGACCCCCGCCGTGGATTTCACCCTGGAAAAAGGCAGCCTTACCGGCATCATCGGCGCCAACGGCACCGGCAAAAGCAGCCTGCTGAAAGTTATCGCCGGATTGCAGAAGCCACTGGCGGGGAAAGTGACGATCGATGTTCC
>JANJUH010000052.1 GCA_024710675.1 Lysobacterales bacterium | reverse complement strand
GACCACCACCGGCTCATCCACAGCACATCGGCCATCGCGGCAATCTCCTGCCCTCGACCACGCCGCACCAGATCTTCGATCTGCGCGCGTATCGCTGGCAGCGCTTCCTCCGCGCGTTGCTCTGCCAGCAGCGCCGCCAGCACGCGATCGAGGGGATCGGGCGAGCGGCTGAGGCGGTCGCGCAGGGCCTGCTGCAGCGAACGGAAGCGGGGCGTGTTGGCATCGACTGCCCAGTCGGCGCAATCCTTCGCGACAGCGAGTTTCGCCTGCACCTGCCATTCGCGCTCCAGCGCAGCCAGCTCGGGGGGCAGCCAGGCCCAGCGCGATTCCAGACGCGCGGGCTGTTCGGGATCGGCGAGGAAGGCGCAGTCCATGAGGCGGCTGAGCGCCTCGCGGGGCGGGATGGGGGCCCGCAGCAGGGGATCGTCTTCGGTGGTGGCTGGGGCCGTGTGGGTGCTTGCCGGTGCACTGGCCTGGTCTACCGGCGGCGGAGCGGATGCGTCGGGCTTGGTGGTCTGGGATTCGGGCCTGTGCCCAGTTCTGGTCACAGCACGCTCGGTCCGATCAGGAATGACGGCAGGCTCGTCGGCATCACGCGACAGCAAAATGGCCAGCGCCACCACTGCCGCAAGCAACAGCCCGACGGATACGACGGTCTGCACGGACACTCTCATCTCACCCGCCTCCCGGCGGACGCGGCGGTGGCCGGTCGAACAGGTCGCCGAGCTCGCCACGGGCGATCGCCTCGCGCAGCGCCTGCCGTTGCGCCTGGACGCGGCTCCATTGGCGCGGGGGCATCAGCCGCAACAGGGCCGACTCATAATCGCCATCGGGACACGCGCCCTGGGACAAGCAGTTCTGACGCATCAGCGCGCCATCGGGGGAACAGTCGAGGCCGAGATCGCAGGCCACCAGCAACCACGCGGCCTCGGTGTCGAAGCGCGACAGGTAATGCGCTCTGCGACCCAGTTCCACCAGGGATTGCGGGTTGGCGGGATCCAAGGCGGCCAGTGCCAGGGCCTGCCGCCGTGCCCATTGCTCGGGGGTGAGCGGCCCGCGCACTTGCAGGTGATCTTGAACCAGTTGTGCCAGCGGATCGCCCGCCGCCAGGGCGGCAATGGCCTCGGTCCGTAGGGCCCGCCAACGCTCCCACAAGCGCCGCTGGTCTTGCTCCGGAAAGAGCGCACGACAGTCGTCGGTCAAGGGAGCCAGCAGGGGCAACGCATACTGCTGCCAGCGCGCAGCCCAATCCTCGCTGAGCAGATCAACGTAGCGCGCGGCGTCCGGATGGTGCCAAGGCGCGAACACCTTCCCACACTGCTCCAAGGCATCCAGCCAATCACGCATTGCCTTCGGCTCACCGGCCAACGCACGACGCTGCAGCTCGGCCAGGCGCGCGCCGGGTGGCGCAGACGGGCCGGCCGAATCGGATTCGGATGCATCGACGGCCGCTGGTTCCGTCGGCGAAACATCGGCGGTCGACGGCAGTTGATCCTGCGACGCCTGTGGCGGCGGCTTTTCCGGCGTCCCGGCGCTAGCGTCAACTGAGACGAGGACGTCCTGAGGCCCTTCGGCCTCGCGCTGATCGGCAGCCGAAGCGCTCTGCGCCCCGCGTGACTGCGCTCCCTCCGGCAACTCCGGCCACGACAGGAACAGCCAAGCCAGCAGACCCACCAGCGGCGGGGCGATGACGAACACGAGCTTCCGCATCAACTGAACCCGCTCACCACGTCATCGCGCTCGACGCCCTCCAGCCGGATGCGGTTGGCGAACAGCGAGAAGGACAGGTAGCCGGCGAGTCCATTGGCGCGCAGCAGCCAGGGGGGAATGTAGAGCGGCGCGTCGAGGTAGCCGGATTCGAAGAAGGGTTCGAGTTCGATGACATCTTTCAGCGTCATCTTGCCGGCGAACAGGTGCTTGGCGATGCCGAGATGGTGCGAGCGCAGCGCCCAGCGGAAGAAGGTGTGCACCGACAACAAGCCATGCAGGTAGACGGTGTCCTTGGTGAAGGCCGCGCCACCGGTGGTCGGCACGCCGCGGTAGACGCGCATCGCCGAGAAGAAGCTGTCGTTCTCGCTCTGCCCGTGTTCGAGGAAGAACTTGAAGACGTCGATGAAGTCGGCGCCGTTGAGCGCCATGTCGATGGCGAGGATGCGCAGCGAGATGCGCTTCATGCGCTGGATGTCGATCGAGCCGGTGACCAGTTCGGCGAACACCGCGAGGCCCTCCTGCGTCGCGGTGATGCGCGGCGAATTCAGGCCCAGGCTGCCCAGGTGGCGCTGCGAGCGGCCGTTTAGGGCAGTCAGCGAATGCACGAAGGCCTCGTGCTCGAGCAACTGCGAGAGGTCGTACTCGGAAAAACACGTCCCGGCGCGCAGGCGGATCCGCGTCGGGCCGGCGGCGGCCTTCGAGATCAGGTCGGGATCGACCTCGACGCGCACATTGTGCTGCGTGAACACCTCGCCCAGGCGCATCTCCATCTCGCGCTTGAGGGTGTGCGCCGACAGGCAGTACTCGGTCTCGGGCAGGGCGCCGGCCTCGACGAACTCGTCGGCCATCTGGATGAAATGCTGCGCGGCCTCGAGGTTGTTGACCGAGGAGCCGGAGATGCGATCCCCGGGCCGTCCGTAGAGATGGCCGCAGTACTCGGCCATCTTCATCTCGCCGACGTGCTCGAGCATCAGCATCGCGATCTGCCAGGAATGCGCGGTGCGCTGCAGGTAGCTGCCGACCGGGTGGTGCGGGTCGCAACTGGCGGCGATGCGGGTCAGCGCCTCGCGGCGCTCGCGATAGTCGCGCTTCGGGTACTCGATGACCGGTGGCTTGGGATTGCCCTCGCGCCAGCCTGTGAGGTACTCGTCCTGCACGCGCTTCGGCCAGCTCAGCGTGGAGAGGATCTTGATGTCCTTGACCAGGCCGACCAGTTCCGCATCGGCCTGCGCATAGCGTGCGAGTTCGGCGTCCACAAGCTCCCCTGGGTGACTGGACCGCGGGCCGCGGCGCGCACATCGTAGCGCGAGCGCGGGGCGGGTAGAGTGGCGCCATGAGCGAGTCTTCGATCACTGAACTGCCGCGCGAAGTGCGGGCCGCCGGGCACGGCTTTCGCCTGCGCTCATCCGCCGCATTGGGGGTGGCCGCGGACTGGTCCGAGTCGCTCGGCGCTTCGATCACGGCAGAGTTCTACGAGCGGCCGGTGGTCGTGCGCAGCGGCCGCAGCGGCGCCATCGAACTGCTGGAACTCGATGCGCTCGGCGCCTGGGCGATCGATGCCGTCGACGGCTCGATCTCGATGCTGCGGGCGCCACTCGACGGCGCCTTGCTGGCCGACATCCTCGAAGGCCCGGTGCTGTTGCATGCACTGGCGGGATCCGGCGCCTTCGCGCTGCACGCCTCGGCCATCCGTCGCGCGGACGGCGCCGTCCACGCGCTGATCGCCGACAGCGGCACCGGCAAGTCGACGCTGGCCGCGCACGCCATCGCGCACGGCTGGCAGCGCGTGGCGGACGACCTGCTGCCGATCACGGCGGATGACGTACGCGGCGCGCTGGCGTGGCCGTGCTACCGGCAACCCAAGCTGCCGGCGGACGCGCAATGGTCAGGGCCGGAATCGCTGCCACTTGGCGCACTGGTTGCCCTGCGACGGGGCCCATCCGCGCGACGCGAAGCGCTGGCGCCCGCGGCCGCAGCCGATCTGTTCCTGCGCAACACCGTGGCGACGCGGATCTTCTCGCGCGCCGGACTGGCAGCCCATCTGCGCGCGTCGGCAGCCATTTCAGAGCGGGTGGCCAAAGGCACGCTGGCGGCATGGCGGCTCACCGTGCCGGAGCGGGCCGAAGACCTCTCCGGTGCGGCGGCGGAGGCGCTGGCGGCGTTGGTCGAAGACTGAGGCCACCGGTGCGCTTTGCTGCACGACGCACACCCGACGCGCCTGCGGTCGCGTCGGAGCTTCCTCGTAGGAGCGCGCTCTGCGCGCGAAATCCCCTGGCGGCCAGAACCATCGCGCCCGAGGGCGCTCCTACGGAAGGCGCGCCGCGTCCCGACGATTGGCCAGGGTTCCCGCCGCCCGAGCGCGCCTGCGGTCGCGTCGTGAG
>JANJUH010000385.1 GCA_024710675.1 Lysobacterales bacterium | reverse complement strand
TGTGGTGGGGCCCCGGCCACTGTGTTCGGGGCTCCCCCCTCTCCTCTGGGCCGCCGCCCGCGCCGGCCCCCCCCCCCCCCCCCCCCCCCCCCCCACCGCCCCGCTCCAGCTTCACGCCTTCCCCAACAACCTCATGATCTCCTTGAACCGCGCCTGCAGCCCTTCGCGGTCGCCGTAATCCTCGAGCATCTTGAGGGCGCTCGGGACCAGGAAGGCGCGGTCGGTGCATTCGATGATCGCGGCGATTTCCTGCATCTCGCGTTCGAGCGACTGGGTCGATGGCATGAAGCCTTCCAGCGTTGCCGCCATGCGTGCCTTGGAAAGCTTGTCCTCGCCGGCGATCAATGCCTCGCGCCAGGCGCGCCCGATCAGGGACTCGATGTCGGCGCCGGAGAGATCGCCCACGTAAGGCACCTCGGGCACGTCCTCGAGCGCCAGGGGCGCGCTGAACTTCTTGGCGATCACGACGAAGTAGCGACGCACCTCGTCCTGGGTCTGCGGATAGAACAGCGGCACGTGGATCTCGGCGCGACCCTGCCGCTTGATGTCGATGGGCAAGAGGTCCGGGCGCGCGGTGAGCAGCATCCACAGGATCTTGCCGCGGTACTCGGTGTCGCCCATCGCGTTGGCGATCATGCCGAAGACGCGGCTGCCGACGCCGGAATCGCCGCCCTGCTCGCGCTGGCCGAGCATCGCGTCGGCCTCGTCGATGATCACCATCACCGGGCCCATGCTGTGCAGCACGCCGAGCACGCGCTCGAGGTTGGCCTCGGTCTCGCCGACGTACTTGCTGCGGAAGTTCTTCAGCTTGACGCAGGGGATGCCGATCGAGCCGGCCAGGCAGGTGGCGAGGAAGGTCTTGCCGGTGCCGACCGGCCCGTTGAAGAGATAGCCCATCGGCGCGACATCCAGCCGCCCGCGTTTGATCAGCTCGGCATCGTCGAGCAAACGCTTCTTCGCCGCCTCGTGGCCGACGACGCGCTCCAGCCCGAATTTCGGCTCGATGAACTCGAGCAAATCCTGGGCCTGGCGCTCGATCAACGCCTTCTTGCGCGCCTTGAAGCGCTTCTCGTCGAGCCGCTCGCCGCTGCGACGCGCGCTCTCGATCAGCACCGCGAGATCGGCCAGGGTGACGGCGGCGGTCAGTTGCGCCAGCGCCTCGACGCTGAAGTCCGAGTACGACGCGAGATCCTGCCCGGACGTCAGCGCCTTCAGGTAGCGCAGGCGCTCGGGTTCCTCGGGCAAGGGGATCTCGATGGTGTTGACGTGCGGCGAGCCCACCAGGCGATCGTGGAAATCCGCCAGCCGCTCGTCGATCAGCACGAAGGCCAGGTTGCTGCGCTTGACGTACGGGTTCGCCGCCCACTTCAGCAAGGTGACCAGGTTCGCCGCCTGCCCCTGCCCGCGCTCATCGTCCGGCAGCACGAAGGAGGCGAAGTCGAACAGGATCGCGATGCGCGTGCGCTCGCCCTCCTTTGCCGTCAGGTTCGACAGCACCAGCCGGTCGAGCAGGAACAAGGCCTGCGTCGGATCGCGCGGCAACTTGTCCGGATCGCCGAGCCGCCGCGACAGCAAACCCACCATCTGCCGCTGCCGCTCGACATCACCGCCGCCATAGGGCCGGATGCCATGCGCGAGGTCATAGCCCAGCACCAGTTCGAAACGCCCGAAGAGTTGGGTCGCCAGGAACTCGTTGAGCGAGCCATAGCGCGGCGAATCACCGCCCGAGAGCGCGACGAGGTCGTGCGTGTTGCCATGCAGCACGAACATCGCCGAAGTCCCGGCGTGATACAGATCCGCCAGCTTGCGCGCCCAGGCGGGCAGGTGGTCGGGCAGGCTGTGCGTGGTCATGGGCGGGCTCCCGAACAGGAGCGCCTAGCCTAGCGGACAGCCGGGGCGCGGTGGGGCACCGCGCTCTGGCGCCCTACCGCGTCAAAAACCCGATCACGAAGTCCGCCAGCTTCTTGTACGGCGGCGTCAGCAGCGACAGCGAGGACCAGCGGGCCTGGCGGAACACCGGCTTTTGCTTGCTGAAGGTCAGGAATCCGTGGTGACCGTGGTAGTGGCCCATGCCGGACGGGCCGATGCCGCCGAAGGGCAGTGCGCTCTGGGCGATGTGGAGGACGCAGTCGTTGACCGTGACGCCGCCGGAGATCGTGCGCTCCAGCACCTGCTCGACGCGGGTCGAGTCGAGGTCGAAGTGGTACAGCGCCAGAGGACGGTCGTGGGCATTGACGTAGGCGATGGCCTCGTCGAGGTGGCGGTAGGAGAGGATCGGCAGGATCGGGCCGAAGATCTCCTCGCGCATCAGGCGGCTGTCCTCGGGCGGGTTCAGCACCAGCGTCGGTGGATAGACGCGCGTCGCCGGATCGATGGTTTCGCCGGCCGGATTGATGCGGATCACGCGGGCGCCGGCGGCCTCGGCCTCCTCGGCCAGCTTCACCAGCCGGGCAAAGTGGCGGTCATTGGCGACGCTGGCGTAGTCCGGCGTCTGCACCAGCGAGGGATAGCGGCGCTTGACCTCTTCCGTGTAGGCAGCGACGAAGGGCTCGACGATGGATTCGTGGAGCAAGAGGTAGTCGGGCGCGATGCAGGTCTGGCCGGCGTTGAGCAGCTTGCCTGCGGCGATG
>JANJUH010000028.1 GCA_024710675.1 Lysobacterales bacterium | reverse complement strand
AGCCGAGCCCGTCGCCCTTCGTGGCGGCCACGTGCTCGACTCTATCGGCCAGCGATCGCTTCCCGGCGGCGTGGAGGCGGCGTGCTTCGAGTTCCAGTACAAAGTGTTCGCCCGCGGCGCCAAGGGACCGGTTTCTGGCCTCCTGCGCCAGGTAGTCGCGGGCCGCGACAGGTCTGCGGTTCTCCGGCGCCACCCCGTAGGCGGCGATCGGTTGCTGGATCCCAGATGACGCAGGCACAGGAGCCGGCACCCATACCTCGGCGTCGTCTGGGACCCGGATTTCCGCAGCCGGCCGCTGGACCTCGGCTTCCGCGGCAGCGTTGAGCGCCGGGTTCTCGATGGCTTGCGCCTCAACGACTTCGAGCAGAAGTGCCTGGTAGTTTCGGCGCGGCAAGTAGCCCCGGATGTACGGAAAGCCCAGATCGATCAGCGCCGCACTGATGTTGCAGTGCTTGAACTCCACGGATCCGCGGCTGCGCCGGTTCAGCCGCGCCATGAGCGCATTCGCGTGCTCGGTCTTGTTGTACGACTGCCCATTAAGCTCCAGTGTGAGCATGCGCAGGTAGTCGGCGACGCACGCCTCCACTTCACTCCGTGTCCAGTCTTCGCCCGTCGGCATTGGCGGCAGGCACTCCAGCAACGTTCCACAGCCAGGCTAGCACTCGTGCCTTCCGGGCTGCCATGAACTTGACCAGCAGGGCAACACTGAGACATGGAGCAGCACAGGGATGCAGCACCGGCGCAAGCCTCGGCGCGGACTGGATTCCGGGAACAGGGTCTGGAGCCTCGCCGGCATTCGACTTGCCGCCGGCAGCTTACTTTGTGCTGACCCAGAAACCAAACACGGCCGTCTGGACGGCCGTTGAATGATCGCAAGTCTCTGATTTTTCTGGTGCCGCTGCCCAGACTCGAACTGGGGACCTACTGATTACGAATCAGTTGCTCTACCAACTGAGCTACAGCGGCGAAGAACCCGGAAGTCTAGTCAGGCTGCCGATTCCGCGCAAGCTGGGGCCGATCGGCGGCGTTCAGCGTGCGCGGCTGCCCTGCTCGTACCACCCTTTGCTGCGGTTGACGACGTGCACCACCGCCAGCATGACCGGCACTTCGATCAGCACGCCGACCACGGTGGCGAGCGCGGCGCCGGAGTTGAAGCCGAACAGGCTGATGGCCGCGGCGACGGCGAGTTCGAAGAAGTTGGACGCACCGATCAGCGCGGAGGGACAGGCGACCGAATGCGCTTCGCCGGCCCAGCGGTTGAGCAGGTAGGCGAGCGAGGAGTTGAAGAAGACCTGGATCAGGATCGGTACCGCGAGCAGCGCGATGATGAGCGGCTGCTCGAGGATCGCCTCGCCCTGGAAGGCGAAGAGCAGCACCAGCGTTGCCAGCAGCGCGACGGTGGAGGCCGGCGCGAGCCGGTGCAAGGTGTCTTCGAGCGCCTGCGGGCCGCGCGCGAGCAGCCAGCGCCGCCAGGCCTGGGCGATCGCCACCGGCACGACGATGTAGAGCACCACCGACAGCAGCAGCGTGTCCCAGGGCACGGTGATCGAGGCCATGCCGAGCAACAGCGCGACGATCGGCGCGAAGGCGAAGATCATGATGGCGTCGTTGAGCGCCACCTGCGAGAGCGTGAACATCGGGTGGCCATTGGTCAGCCGGCTCCAGACGAAGACCATCGCCGTGCAGGGCGCGGCGGCGAGCAGGATCAGGCCGGCGATGTAGCTGTCGATCTGTTCGGCAGGGAGGTACGGGGCGAACAAGTGGCGAATGAAGATCCAGCCCAGCAGCGCCATCGAGAAGGGTTTGATCGCCCAGTTCACGATCAGCGTGATGCCGATGCCGCGCCAGTGCTGGCGCACCTCGGCGATCGCACCGAAGTCGATGCGCAGCAGCATCGGGATGATCATCACCCAGATCAGCAATCCCACCGGCAGGTTGACCTGGGCGATTTCCATCCGGCCCAGGGCCTGGAAAGGCGCCGGGAAGAACTGCCCCAGGGTCACGCCGGCAACGATGCAGAGGGCGACCCACAGCGTCAGGTAGCGCTCGAAGACGCTCATCGGCGACGGGCTCATCGCACATCTCCGGACAGTCGCTCGACCAGCGCCTTGACGCGCCGTCCGATCTCGTCGCGCACCGCGCGGTAGCCCTCGTCGTCCATGTGCTTGGGATCGGGCAGCGCCCAGTCCTCGCGCAATCCGGCCTCGATCCACGGACAATCCTCGCCGCAGCCCATCGTGATCACGGCATCGAAGCGGCCTTCGAGCTCGGCGAGCGGCTTGGAGCGGTGGGCAGTGAGGTCGTATCCGAGTTCGGCCATGAAACGGACGGCCTTGGGGTTGATCGCGCCCGAAGCCTTCGAACCGGCGCTCAGCACCTCGAAGCCGGCGGGTGCATGGAGGTGGCCGAAGGCCTCGGCCATCTGGCTGCGGTTCGAGTTCTCGACGCAGGCGAACAGGATGCGTTTCATCGGGGACCTTGCTTTCGGATGGCGGTGATGGGGACGGCGACTTCGACGGTTGCTGCCGGAAGCCCGCAGGCGGCCGGATCGCCGCCGCAGCAGTTCTCGCCGAGGAAGGCCATCAAGGCCGACATCGTCGTGAAGTTGGCGCGGTAGCGTGCGTGGCGACTTTCCTGGGCGCGCAGGACGAGGCCCGCGTGAGCGAGGGTCTTCAGGTGGAAGGACAGCGTCGGCGCCGGTATCTGCAGTTGCACGGCCAGGTCACTGGGGAAAGCGCCGTCGTGGCCGGCGGCCACAAGCGCACGGAAAACGCTCAGGCGTGAGGGCTGGGCGAGTGCGGCGAGGATGGGGATGGCGTCGGATTCGTTCATGTTTTTATGCCTGTCGAATTATCGAATGATAAAGCGCAAATGTTGCTGATAGGAGCGCCCTTGGGCGCGATCGGGCTTGCGGCGAGATTCCTTCGCGCGCAGAGCGCGCTCCTACAGGAGCGGCGGATTCCCGGCGCCTCGGGCGTGGGAGCGCCCTCGGGCGCGATGAGGCCTTTCCGCAGACCCTTTCGCGCGCAGAGCGCGCTCCTACGGGAGCGGCGGATTCCCGGCCCCTCGGGCGCAGGAGCGCCCTCGGGCGCGATGGGGCCTTTCCGCAGGCCCATTCGCGCGCAGAGCGCGCTCCCACGGGATTGTCGTCCCTGGGCGCGATCTGCGGCTGAACTGGCTAGCGCCTCCCCAGCAACTCCCGCGCCGCCTCGATCGCCTCGCCGGTGCCGGTCAACACCAGCACGTCGCCCGCGGCCAGCATGTCGCGTCCGGTCGGGGTCAGCACGGCATCCTCGCCGCGGCGGATCGCCAGCACGCTGGCGCCGGTGGCGCCGCGCAGGTTGATCTCGGCCAGGCTGCGCCCCACCCAGCGATTGAGTGGATCGATGGCATAAGGCGCGAAGTCACCGAGGCCGGGAAGCACCTGCTCCATCTGGTCGAGCATCTCGGCCTGCTCGGCGGTACTCGCACCGGGCACGGCGACGGCGGCGACCAGCGCCTGCGCGCCTGCGCGTACGTGGCCCTGCAGCTGCGTGGCACTGCGCCAGAAGGCGATGCCGGCGACGATCACCAGCGCCAGCAGGGGGGCGCCGCCCTTGATGGCCGGCACGAAGGGCTGCAGGATCGCCATCATCGGCAGCAGGACCAGCAGCGTGATGCCGAGCTGCAGGATCACGACGAAGACCCGGCGTGGCGCGTTGGCGAAATCGACCTCTCCCTCCCGCGCCTCCGGCAGCGCCGCCACAGCGAGGGCCTGGCCGAGCGCGCGGATCAGTCGGTAAAGACCCAGCGCGAGCGGCGTCGCCAGTGCCAGGAAGCCGGCCGCCACCAGCCAGCCCATGGCCTCGGCAGCCTCGGGCAGGCGCGATTTCAGGAAGCGCGCCGCTTCGTCGCCGCCGGCGGCTGCCGCGATCAACACAGCCAGCAGCAGCACCGCGTCGAGCACCAGCAGTCGTACATAGCGACGGATGCGTGCACCTGCGGTACCCGCGCGACGTGCTTTGCCGAGGCGCTCGACCCAGGTACCGTAGAGCGTCGCGAAGGTCTGCATCGTTTGCGGCAAGCGGCCATCGATCCACTCGCCGAAGCGCGCCGAGTACTTCACTTGCGTCGGCGTCAGCAGGATGGTCAGGCAGGCCACCCCCACGGCGATCGCCAGCAGGCCCGGATCAACTGCCCCGAGCGCCACACCCATCCCGGCGATGATGAAGGAGAATTCGCCGATCTGGCCCATCGCCAGGCCAGACTGCGCCGACGCGCGCACCGGATGGCCGACCGCGAAGGCACCGAGGGCAACGCCGAGGAATTTCCCCAGGATGACGACGGCGGCAAACAGCAGGATCCAGCCCGCCTGGGCGTAGACCTCGGCCGGGTTGATCGACAGGCCGATCGACACGAAGAAGACTGCGGTGAAAATGTCGCGCAGTGGCCGGATCTGTGGCGCGATGCGACGCCCCTCTCCCGATTCGGCGACCAGGCTTCCGGCCAGGAAGGCGCCCAGCGCCACCGAGTACTCGAAACGCTGCGCCGCCAATGCTGCGGCGAAGCAGACGCCGACCGTGGTCACCAATGTGGTTTCCGGGCGTTTCAGTGCAACGACGAAGCGGATCAGGCGCGGCACGACGACCAGGCCCACCAGCATCAACACCGACAGGAAGACGCCGAGCCGGCCGGCGGATTCGGCCAGTCCCCAGACATCGAAGCTGCGCGTGGTCGCCAAGGTCGTCAACAAGGCGATCAGCAGGATCGCGATGATGTCCTCGATCACCAGCACGCCGAAGATCTGCTCGCGCACACGGATCGCCACCGCCTGTGGGTGCTCCTCGAAGGCGCGCACGATGATCGTGGTCGATGAGATCGCCAGCATGGCCGCGAGGAAGGCACATTCGAGCGGCGAGAAGCCGGCCAGCGAGGCGACGAAGTAGCCGACGGTCAGCATCAGCCCCATCTCGACGATCGCGATGGCTGCACCGCGCGACCCGACTTCCCCGAGTTTGCGCAGCGAAAGTTCCATGCCGATCGAGAACATCAGCAGGATCACGCCGAGCTCGCTCAGCGTGCGGATCACCTCCGCGTCGGCCACCAGCAGCGCCGGCGCATGCGGCCCGATCAGCACGCCGGCGAGCAGGTATCCCAGCACCACCGGCAGGTGCAGGCGCTGGCAGATCACCGTCGTCGCCGCGGCGACGCACAGGACCATTGCGAGGCTTTCGAGGAAGGGAGGTGCGGCGTGGCTGGGGTGTGTGTAGCGTGGTGAGCAGAAGGCGCAGCCTAGGTGCCGGCGGTCGGCGAGCCCGGCGGTGATTGCAGGCGGAACGCCTTCCCCCTCACCCTGGACTCAATGGAAGAGCCGCGCGAATAGCCTCCAGCACCCACCGGGCGCGCTCACAAGCCCAGCCCTCGCAGCGCCTCCCCATCCAGCCGCAACACCGGATAGCGCTTCCACGCCGAATCGAAATACGGCGAGCGCTCGTAGAAGAAGCGCAGCCGGGCACGCGGGTCGGCGGCAAAAGCCGCGTCTTTCAGTCGCTCCTCGAACTCGGCCTCCAGCGCCGGATCGGCGGCCAGCATCTCGCGGGCAATGCGCTCCATCACCCGCGCCTCGGCGTATTCCTTCTCCTCGAAGATCGCGTCGAAGAAGCCCCAGCGGATGAAACTGTCGGGCGCCGCGGGCTCGAGCAGTTGCGCGACCAGGCGGGCACGCGGCTGGTCCATCGGGATCAGCCAACTGCCGGCCGGCGCCTCGATCTCGACGGTCTCCAGCGTGGACTCGAGCGTGGTGAGCTGGTGCCGGCCCTCGAAGGGACGCGGCGCCCACGCCACTTCGCCGAAACGGTGGCGCCCGGCCTCGAGCGTGCGCGCCTCCGGCAGCCGTTGCATCCGGACACCGTGCAGGTGCAGGCGCTCGATGACGCTGGACCACTGCGGCGGCACGAGGTAGGCGGCAGGAGCCGGCGAACTGGCGGTAACGGTGATCTCGCGCTGCACCGGCAAACTCAGTGTGACCGGCTTGTCCTGGTCGTAGCGCACCCAGTCGGCGCCAGAGATCTCGCTCGGGGTGCGGACCTCCTCATAGCCAAGGAAGTCCATCGGCTCGCTGGCCTCGGACAGGCCGAAGGCGAGCGGGATCTCGACGCCCGGCGCGAAGCGCTCGCCATCGGCCTTCGCCACCGCCGACTTCAGCGCCCCCGGATCGCGGCCGATCTCGCGCAGCAACTCGCGCAGCAGCACCGCATTGACGGCGACCCGCGTGCGGAAGTCCTTGACCATGTGGGTTTCGAGCAGCAGGCCCGGACGGCCGGCAGCGGCCGCATAGCCCACCGAAAAGCGCGGGGTCGATGCGCCCTCGGTCAGGCCGGCCGAGAGCTTCCCCCATTCCTTCATCGACACATAGAACGCGACCGGCCAGCCCATCTCCGCGAGTTTGGGCTTCACCGCGCCGTCGAAGACCGCCCGCTGCCAGGAGACCAGCGCCGGATGGATGTTCGGGCCCGATTCAAAGGCCCAGGTCATGGCGTACTGGTAGTCGGCGCCGTTGGTGTTGTGCATGTCGATCAGCAGGTCCGGCTGCCAGCGCTGCCACAGGCGCAGCCAGGCCTGCATCTCCGGCGTATCGGCCTTGGTGTAGTCGCGATTGAGGTTCAGGTTCTGCGCCGTCGCCCGCCAGCCCATCGCCTCCGGGCCGTTCTGGTTGATGCGGTTGTACGGCGAGAAACGCTCGTGGCCGTCGACATTGAAGATCGGCAGCAGCACCAGGATCACCGGCTCGAGCAGCGGCGCATCGGCTCCGAGCACCAGGTCGCGCGCCAGCGCCATCAGCACGTCCTTGCCTTCGTTCTCGCCCGGATGGATCGCCGCCTGGATCAGGATCACCGGCTTGCCCGAGGCGCGCGCCGATTCCGGCGTGGCGATACCGTCGCTGGCGAGGATCACCGCCTGCATCGCCCTGCCCTGCGCGCTGCGGCCCATCCCGATCATCGTCACCGCAGGGCTCGCGGCATCGAGGCGCTCGAAGTAGGCCATGGTCTCGGCATGGCGTGGCGTGCGCTGGTAGTCGCTGGCTTCGGCCGGCGTGGTCCAGTCCTCGGCGGCGAACGTGGTCGAGGCGAGCAGCAGGGTCGTGGCGGCGAGCAGCATCGGGCGATCCGGATGAGGTGATGCGCCAAGCATGCCGTAGCCCGGGTTGACCGCGCAGCGGTCTACCCGGGTCGGCGCCTGCCGCGAGCAATCCCGCGCAGACGCTGCGCGTCAACGCGGGCTACATCGGCCGCAAGCGCCGCCAACCCTTTCTGCCTGCCGACTTCTGCTCGGGCAAGGCGGCACTGGCGGCCGGCACCGAGCCGGGCACATCGGCGACCACCGCGAAGGGCGCGAGCGTGAGGTTCTCGGCGCCGAGTTCAATGACCCCGGGCAGCGCGAAGCTGGGGTAGATCCCGCAGCTCTCGCCGGCGTCGCAGATGAAGCCGTCGTTGTCGAGATCGCTGCCGGCGGCCAGGAAGTAGGAACCCGGCAGGCGATCGGCAAAGACGAATGCATAGCTGCCCGCCGCCTCGGTGTCGACCTGCGCGATCGGCAGGCCCGTGGCGACATCGATCAGCAGCGCGTAGAGCCGGCCGACCTTGCCAGCTCCCACCGGCGGCGCACCAACGCGCAGGCCGAGCTGCACCCTGGCCGTGCCGGCGCCGGCCGCGCTGAGCACGATCTCGGCGCGGTACTGCGCCGGAACCAGCCCGGCGCGGTTGACGCTCACCGTCCAGCGACCAAGGCCACCGCCGCCCGGTGGCGTCACGCTGACCCAGGGCTGGCTGGCGACGGCCTGCACCGCACCAATCGCGCCCTGGCCGGCGTTGATCAGATCGAATTGCGCCTGGTTCACCGTCTCGCCCAGCTCGAGCGTCGTCGGTTGTGCGACCAGCAGCGCCGGTGTCGGTGCCCCGCCCGCCAACCGGCGCGCCTCGGTCACCGCCTTCACCGCATCGATCAGGCCATAGCCGTAGATGTCGTCGCGCACCGAAAGTCCGTTGCCGGCAACATCGACGGTCAGCGCACCCGCCATCAGTGCCTGGTCGAACTGCTCGGGCGTGAGCCCGGGATGCGCAGCCTTCATCAGTGCGGCAACACCGGCGACGTGCGGCGCCGCCATCGAGGTGCCGTTCTTGAACTGGTAGTTGGCCTGCCGTGGGCCGGCGCTGTCGTCGTAGTCGGTGCTCAGCACGCCATCACCGAAACCGTCGCCATTGCGATCGGCGCTGCTGTCGCCGCCCGGTGCGGCGACGTCGATCAGCGGCCCGAAGTTCGAATACGGCGCCTTCTGGTCGACGAGGTCGGTGGCGCTGACCGCGACCGCGCCCGGACAGGTCGAGGGCGAACTGGCCAGGGTGTTGAAGTTGCCCGCGGCGACAATCGAGATGACCCCCCGCGTCCGCGCCGCGAGCAAGGCGTCGGCGTAGACCTGCGGGCACTGGCTGCTGCGGCTCCCGAGCGACAGGTTGATCACCGGCGCCAAGGCCGACGGACTGGTGCGCCCCGAATCATTGGGCAGGCCGGCGGCATAAAGGATGGCCTGCGCGATGTCGTAGGTGGTGCCGCCACCCCGGCCGAGCACGCGCAAGGGCACCAGCTCGGCGCCTGGTGCGACGCCAGCCACGCCGGTGCCGTTGTTGGTCAGGGCCGCCACGGTGCCCGCCACGTGGGTGCCGTGGAAGGAGCTCTTGGCATTCTGCGCCTTGTCCCCCGGGTCGTCGGCGTCCGCATCGATGCCATCTCCATCGACCGCCATCGTCGGGTTCGCGATGAAGTCGAATCCCAGGTCGTAGCGCACCGCTGCGGCGAGATCCGGATGTGGCGCGACGCCGGTATCGATGATGCCGACGCGCACCCCGTTGGCATTGGGCTGCAGGTCGAGCGCCTGCGGCAACTGGATCTTCGGGTAGTGCCATTGCAGCCGATAGCCCGGATCGGTCGGCGCCGCCGCGGGCTCGACCGGGGCATTCAGATCGACGCTGTGCACATCGCCGCGGGCGCGCAGTGCCTTCACCAGGCGCACGCGCTCATGGGCGGCGACCAGCTCGGGATCGCTGTACAGGCGCAGGCCGCCAGTGGTCGCGATCGGCTGCACGCCCGACTTGGCCGCGGCATCGGCTTCGATCGCGTACAGCACCGGCCGCCCGACCGCCCCGGCCAGCCACTTCAATCCCAGAGCGGTGCCGCGCGACTTCGCGCTGGCGCGATCGCCGGCCTCCTTGCCGGTGCCAGGGTCGGTCCAGACCACGATCAGCTCATTGCCGGCAACCTTGTCGAAGCTCGACAGCGCGCCGGGCACCTGGGCCTGGGCGACGCCACCCGAGTCGACGGTCAGCACGTAATTGCTGCGCCCGGCAAAGGCGCGCACGACGACGTAGTACTCGCCGCTCTCCGCGACACTGATCTGTTCGAGTGCCCCGCTGCCTTCGCTGGCGGCGACCGGATTGCCGGTGTTGGCCGTGGCGTAGAGATAGAGATCCAGATCCACGCCCGCACCGTGGTCGGCGATGCCCAACTTGACCGCCTGCCCCGCGGCGATGGTCACCCGGTAGACATCGAAGGGATCGGCCGCATTGGCAAAGCGATCGCCAGTGACGCCGGTGGGCGTTTGCGTCACGTAGCCGGGGACCACGGCCGGATTCGGCAAGGCCTGCGCCTGCGGGAAATCGTTGTTGGCGATCAGTGCGGTATTCGGATCGTTGGCATCACCATCGACCACCGCCGCACCTGGCGCGCTGGCACTGGCAGCGATCTGGCGGCTGCCGACCGTGAAGGCGCAGGGACTGGTGCCGGCGATGCTGGTCAGGCGCTGCACGCGGCTGTTGGCAAAGCTGCCGAAGGGGGCGACCGCCTCGGCGCGCACCAGCGCCCGCTGGCAGTCGGCGATGGTGATGCGGAAGGCACCCCAGGGCTCGAGCGTCACCTGCGCCGGGTCATAGTCCGGACCGAAACGGCCACCGACCGGGCGGATCGCCTCATCGACCAGGATGCTGCCGTCGACGATCGGCGCGACACCGCCGAACCAGGCCTGTTGGCCATCGGGGGTGTAGCTGAACCAGTAGACCAGACCGACATTCGGCCCCAGCACCTCGACCAGCCAGCCCTCGCCATCGCGCGCCGGATCGAACCAGGCGCCGGAGATGCCGCCGTGCAGGTACTTCGCGGCCTCGGGCGCGCCGCCCGGGCAGCCCAGGCCGGCGATGCTGGTCAGCCTCTCGCTGTTGAGTTGCTCCACCGCCCAGCCTTGAGCGCTGGCCACGCTGCTCGGCGCGTAGCTGGCGTAACCGGCGCCGCAGGACTCGAAAGTGAACACCAGCGAGCCCCAATCCTCGCGCACCACGGCACTCGGATCGAAAGCCGCGCCGAAGCGCCCGCCGCGGGTCTTGGTGAGGTTCGGAAAGACAATGCGGTCGCCGTCGACGGTCCCGACGGCGGTCATGAAGGCCTGGCGACCATCGGGCTCGTAGGTGAACCACACCATCAGCGCCGAAGGCCCGCCGATCATTTCCAGGAAGATGCCCTGGAAGTTCTTCGCCGGGTCATACCAGGTGCCGGACTGGCCGGTGGTCAACTGGAAGGCCGAGCCGCCGGTGATCTCGTCGAACTGCAAATCCAGCGTCTGCGCGCTCTGCGAGAGATTGACGATCGCCAGCCACCAGCGCCCGGCCGTGAGCGTCGGGTTGCCGCCACGGATCGCGGTCAGGATCTCGTTGTTGTTGGGCGAGGCGGCCGCAAAGGTCGATTCCTCCAGCAAAGCCTGGACACTGTTTCCGCGATGCGGGACACCGCGCTTCAGGTAGAGATCGATGTTGCCGGTGCCACCCGTGACCGAGAAGCGCGCCTGCTGGGTGTTCGAGCGCAGGTCGACGAAGACACTGCTGTAGCTCCCCGGCTGCACAACGACCGTGACTTTCTGGCCGAGCGGGCGGTGCTCGCCGGGCTGCAGGGTCAGCGCCTGGGCCGACAGCAGCGCGGGCCAGAGCAGAAGACCAAGGACCCACAAGATCTTGCGCATCGGCATGCCCTCCACTCCGGGAATCCGGGCATGCTAAGGCCATGGCAAGCCGTCGTGCTCGCTTTTCAACGATATCCGGGGTGGAGTCCACACCCCGCTGCTGGTCGAACTCGAGATCGATGGCGCCGATCCTCAAGTCGAAGTCACCCGCGACCGCGGCGCGCTGGACGCGCCGCTTGCCCAGCCACGAGCCGTTGGTCGACTCGAGATCGCGTATGACCACGCCGCCCTCGGCGAGGATCTCGATCTCGACATGCCGTCGCGACACCGTCAGGTCGTCGATCTGCACGCTGCAGGACCGGCTGCGACCGATGCAGTGGCAGCCGGGCTGGAGCAACCAGCCCTCAGGTTCACCCGCCCTGCGGACCCGGTAGGCATAGCTCACGATCAGCATCCTCCGCTGCAGCTTGCACAGGCCAGAAAGTCGCCCATCACACTCACTCGAAGCCATTGGCGAACAGCCCGTCGCCAGCGCTCTCGGGTGCCCAGAAGCCGGCACTGAGCTGGTACGGACCGCCGGCGAGCAGCGCCGCCTCGGGCTGGCCGATGGTGGCGCCAAGGCGGAAGTTGCCGCCGGCCGCGCTGGTGGTGCCACCGGCATCGATGGTCCAGCGGCTCATCGTGATGCTGCCCTGGGCCGCCTTGCTGGCGACCCGGGACGACTCCGGCATCGCGCCGGGTGGATTGGCGATGGCCGGGCCGAGCAGGCCCAGCGTCAGCACGCACAGAATCGGGATGCGCGTCATGGGCTTACTCCTTGCCCTCGCCGCCGGCACCGATGCGCTTGCTGGCCGGCAGGCCGTGCGCCTCGGGGTGCAGGAAGCGACCCTTCTCGGCCGCTGCCTTGTCGAGTTCGACCGGAATGCGGTTCTGCTCCGCCCAGGCATCCTTGCGGATACCGGTCACCTGCCAGCTCACCTCGACCTTCGGGCTGCTGGTACGGATCTCGAAGCGATTCTGCTCGACCTTCTTCGACACCACGGCCTGGGCGAACTCGCCGATGACCGTGAGCTGGTAGCGGAAGTCGCGGTTGAGCGCCTCGAACCATTCGGGCAGTTCGATGGTCGCGCGGCCCTGCGCATCGGTGACGATGTTGCCGTTGTAGATGTTCATCATGTCGGGCGACTCGACGAAGCTGTGCAGCAGGTACTTGTTGGCCGGATCGAGTGGATGGTCGATCTTGAAGCTGCCGCCGCCCTTGCTGAGGGTGCCGCTGACCGCGACGTTGCCGGTGAAGTCGCCAGCCAGCCCGGCGGCCAGGTTGACGCCCTGCACCGCGCGCGCGCCCCTGGCATTGACCTGGGCGTAGACCGCGGCGCCCGTGGCGCTGGTGTTCGTCAGCCGCGCATTCAGTGCCCGACCGGTGGGGCCCGCGGAGCTGGCGTCGATGGCCCACGAGGAGCCGGCGCCGTTGGCCTGGAAGACGGAGGTCGTGCCGCCACTCGATCCAGCGATGGCTTCGAGCGCCGTGGCCAGGCCAGCGGTCCCGGTGTTCTCGGCGCGCAGGCCCACGCC
>JANJUH010000007.1 GCA_024710675.1 Lysobacterales bacterium | reverse complement strand
CCTACACCTTTTATCTCAACGACATTGCCACCGGCCGTCTGGCGCAGCACGCCGGGCTTGTCGATAATCCACCGCTCTGACGGGGCCTTCACGGCCTGCCAAACGATCACACCGAGGGACTTCCGATGGGACAAGCACAAGGTTCCGGCGCTTACTACGTGCCGCATGGCAGCTACTGGCCGATCCTGGGTTCGGTGGCGCTGTTCCTGTTCCTCGGCGGCGCGGCCTCGCTGCTCAACGGCGACAGCGCGCTGGGCTGGGCCAAGTTCCTTCCCGGATTCGCGCTCCTGCTGGTGATGCTGTTCGGCTGGTTCGGCACCGTGATCAAGGAGAGCCTGCAGGGGCTCTACAACCACCAGGTCGACGTGTCCTTCCGCATGGGCATGGTCTGGTTCATCTTTTCGGAAGTGATGTTCTTTGCCGCCTTCTTCGGCGCGCTCTACTACGCGCGCGTCTTCTCGGTGCCGTGGCTGGGCGGCGAGGGTGACGGCTTTGCGACCAACCAGCTCCTGCACCAGGGCTACGAGGCCGCCTGGCCGACCAACGGCCCGGGCTTCCTCGGTGGCGCCTTCGAGACCATCCCCGCCTGGGGTATCCCGCTGCTCAACACGATGATCCTGCTGACCTCCGGGCTCACCATCACGATGGCGCACTGGGCGCTGAAAGTCGGTCACCGCCGTGCGCTGAACGGCTGGATGGCAGCGACCATCGTGCTCGGCCTGGTCTTCCTGTACTTCCAGATGTACGAATACGCGCACGCCTACCAGGATCTCGACCTGACCCTGGGCTCGGGCATCTACGGCAGCACTTTCTTCATGCTGACCGGCTTCCACGGCCTGCACGTCACGCTCGGCACGATCATGCTGATCGTGATTCTGTTCCGCTGCATGGCCGGCCATTTCACCAAGGACAACCACTTCGGCTTCGAGGCGGTCGCCTGGTACTGGCATTTCGTCGACGTCGTCTGGCTCGGATTGTTCGTCTTCGTCTACGTGCTCTGAGGCGGGTCGATATCGAGGCACCACGAGGCCGCCCCCGGGCGGCCTCGCTCGTTGTGGCGACCCTGAATGGCCGGCGTGGATTGCGGGCCAAAGTCAACCGCGCTTCAGATCAGTCAGCGCACGATGGTCCTGCGTCCGGTGCAACCGTCTCCGCGGTGGAGCGGTCCCCGGGCAAGAGAGGACCCATCGATGCGCATGATCCGTGGCCCACTCCCGAGCCTGTCCCTGGCCGGCCTGCTCGCCATTGCCGGCCTCTACGCCCCCGAGGCCGCTGCCCAGTGGCAGGCCAGCGCACGCGCGCCGGAACTGGCGGCGCTGGCACCCGCCTACGGTGAATGGCGGCAGCAAGTCCGCGTCGCCACCCCGGTGCGCAACGCGCGCTGGCGCTCGCCGCCGCCGGGCGCCGTCCGTATTCATCACCGCCGCTTCGACACGCGCTGGAACTGGCGCTCGGCGCCCGACTATCGCGTCGTTTACACCTACTCGCGCGGCGAGCTGTGGTTCCTCGACCCGACCACCGGCTGGGCCTTCAGCGTCGATCGCTACGGCATCGTCTACACCGCCGACCCGTGGCGCGGCTGGGTCTACTCGCTCGGTCCGCTGACGCGTTGGACCGCTGACCTCTTGTACTTCTTCGACCTCTACCGATTCGATCGCGGCTATTGGTACTGCCGCGACTTCGACTACTTCGTCGACCATTGGGAGCGCTATCCGCGCCGCGGTGGCTACTACACCTACGACACCGCCTACTCGACGCTGTGGGACTGGGAGCCATACTGGGGCAGCCGCAGTTTCGTGAGCTTCTCGACGCGCTTCACGACCGTCTGGGTGACCCAGGTGCGCTCGCACTACACCTACATCGAGCGCAATCCGAACTATCGCCGCGAGATGCTCGAGAACATCGGTTTGCCGGCGGTGTCGGCAGCGCCACCGCGTCATGTTTCGCCACGGGCCCTCGCCACCGATGCGTACTGGGAGGCACGCGACCTCGCCGCCGCGGGTTTGGCGCGGCCGCAGGGTGGGCGTGGACGCGACCTCGGCCTGCCGCAGTCCTACTCTGCCGGCACCTTCGTCGACACCCAGCGCTCGCCGATGGCCGTGGTCGAGCCGGGTGCACCCGTGCCCGGATTCAATGCGCCCTTCCCGGACGGCAGCTATGGCTTCGGCGTGCAGCCGGGCGCGGATTCCGGGCGCGGCCGGGACACCGGACTGCCGCAAGGTCAGGCGCCGCGTGCGCCGGCGGGCTCGCCTTATGCCGAGCCTCGATCGGAGCCGGCTCCGCAGGCCTACGGCCGCGGCCGTGACGACGGTGGTCTCGGTCGTCAGGTACAGCCTGCCCCGCGCTACGAGGAGCCTGCCGCGCCGCGCTACCAGGCGCCCGCCGCTCCGCGCTACGAGGCGCCGGCGGCCGAGGCGCCACGTGGCAGTCGTGGGCGAGACGATGGCGGGCTGGGTCGCCAGGTGCAGCCGGAACCACGTTACGAGCAGCCGCAGCCGCGTTTCCAGGCGCCGGCCCAGCCGCGCTACGAGGCAGCGCCACAGCCGCGTTACGAGGCACCGCCGGCGCCGTCCTACGGGCGTGGCCGGGACGATGGCGGCGGACGCCAGATCAGCCCGGCGCCGCGCCAGGAAGAAGCGCCGCGCGAGCAGCCGCGCCATGAGGCACCGGCACGGGAGGAGCGCATGGAGGGCGGGAGGGGCAGCTCGTCTTCCCGCGGTGGTTTGCGCGGCCTGGGCGTGCGCGAAGACGAGTAAGGCATCGACTCCGCGAGGCAGGACTCGCCTGCCTCGCGGACCGGCCTTTGCAGGTCGAGGATGCATCGACGGACCCCGGCGCATTGGCTAGGCTTCAGTGTTTCCGCCGGATACCGGATGCCTGCCGTGCAAGCCGCTCCCTTCCAGATCGCGCCCGCCTTCGCGGTGCCCTTCGTGCTGGTCGATCATCCCCAGCCCGCCGAGCTGAATCGCCGTTTGAGCGAGCTCTTTTTCGCGCGTGAGCGCGAGGGCCAGCGCTGGGCCAATCCGGATCCGCTGGTCGAGCGCAACGAGAAGCTCTACGAAAGCAATTTCCAGCTCTTCGACTGGCCGGACGCGCCGGTGCAGGAATTGCGCGACTTCTGCTGGGCGCAGCTCTACCGGGCGGTCCGCGAACTCAACGGCTACAGCATCGACGAGTTGAAACGGCTACATGTCGCCGCCGAGTCCTGGTTCCACATCACCCGCAAGGGCGGCTATTTCGCGCTGCACAACCACCCCATGCATAGCTGGTCAGGGGTCTACTGCGTGGCGCCGGGCGAGGACACCAGCGGCGTCCGTGACAGCGGGTTGCTGAGCTTCATCAATCCGATGGCCGCGAACACGATGTTCATCGACATGGCCATCGCGCGCTTCGGGCACCCATACAACTACGGTCCGCGCAATTTCCAATTGAAGGCAGGCCAGCTGGTGCTGTTCCCGTCCTGGGTGCTGCACGAGGTGCGTCCCTTCTGGGGTGAGGGCGAGCGCATCACGGTCGCCTTCAACGCGCGCTTCATGATGGTCGGGACCAGCCCGGGCAACGTGCCGATCGCGCGGCATTGAGGGCTGGCGCTGCCGCGGCGATGCGGCTTGCCTGATGTGGGTCGGGATTCATCCCGACGCTTTTCCAAGCACCCGTAGCGCCAGTCCAAAGGCAAGAGCGTCCGGATGAATCCGGACCCACCAGAGCGCGCAAAGCCCGTGGGTCGGGATTCATCCCGGCGCTTTTCCGGCCATCTGGAGCGCGTGTCGGCTCGGGAAGGGCGCCCGGATGAATCCGGACCCACCTCCCACCGCCCTACACCATGAAACCGAGGTTCGGGCTGGAGAAGTTGCCGAGATTGGGGAACACC
>JANJUH010000419.1 GCA_024710675.1 Lysobacterales bacterium | reverse complement strand
GTGCAGGCCGGGATGGAAAGCCGCCTGCAGTTGCGACGAGAGGGTGTCGAGCCCGGCCGGCGCATCAGCGCTGCCGTTCATGCCCAGCAGCGCAAAGCCCGCCCACGCGAGGACGAAGCTGGGGCCCGTCGTCCACACCATGTGGCGAATGTGGACGAAGAGTTCCGATCCGGCGGCGGCCGGCGCCAGATTGGTGGTATCGGACAAGGGCGACATCTTGTCGCCGAAATAGGCGCCCGAGATCACCGCGCCAGCAGTGATCGCCGGCGACAGCCCCAGACCCACGGCTACACCCATCAGCGCCACGCCGATGGTGCCCGCCACTGTCCACGAACTGCCCACGGCCAGCGCCACCAGGGCGCAGACCAGGCAGGTCGCCGGATAGAACCACGCCGGGTCCATCAGCATCAGGCCGTAGTACACCAGCGTCGGCACCGTGCCGGAGAGGATCCAGGCGCCGATCAGTGCGCCCACCGCGAGCAGGATGAAGAGTGCGCCGGTGGCCAGGCCCACGCCATGCACGATGGCCTTCTGGATCTCGTCCCAGGCCAGCCCGCGGGCGACGCCGATCCCCGCCGCCACCGCCATCGCCAGCAGGAGGCCGATCTGGTTGGGGCCGTAACTCGAGTCCGAGCCGAACAGGTGGGCCGAAAGGGCCAGCAATCCGATCAGTACGAGCAGTGGCGTCCAAGCCAGCCAGAGCGAGAGTTCAGCCGGCTTCGCGCCCTCGTCCGTCCTGTCCATCGGCGCACCTCGCTGGAATCGGGTCGCGAGTGTACGCCCCGCACGCGCCCGCAGGCGACGGCCGGCTCCCAGCCGACCGTCGACCTGCCCTGCCTCAGCTCTCTTCGGCCTGCTCGCTCTCCACCTCGACGCGCACGGCCGCTTCCTTGCCCTGCCAGCGACCGTCGACAAGCACCATGTCGAACTCGGTCGACAGCGGCGCGTCGAAGACCGTGACCGTGGCCTTGACCCGCGCCTCGTTGCCGGTGATCGACAGGGTCTCGTAGCGCGCCGTGGCCATGATCTGGTCGAGGTCGATGCCGTACAGGCGCACCGCCGACTTGGCCGCCGCGAGCACGTTGCCGCCGTGACCCAGCACCTCCTCGAAGGACAGCATCTGCACCTGGTCGAGGTTGCTGACACCGGTGGCGCGGACGGCATCGGTGACCAGAGTCAGCGCGCGGCGCAAGGTCGCCTCGTCGAAGAAATCGGTCGAGGTCAGCCAGGCCTGCACGCCCGGCAAGGCCCGCCGCAGCATCTCGCGCTGCTCGGCCGTCAGCTCATTGTCCGGCGAAGCCAGCGCCATCTGCGCCGCGCCGATCGCCATCATGATCCCGCCCGCGGCCTGTGGACGCACCTCATCGAGCTTCGGACGGAACTCCGCCAGCAAGCGTTCGACCGCATCCGGCGCCGTGATCCGCGATATCTCGCGCTCGAACTCGGCACGGTCTTCGGCACTGATCGGCTGGCCGCGCTGGTATTCGTAAGCCGTGCGGATCTCCGCGAACTTCTCGGCCGACAGTGCCTCACGGGCCAGGCCCAACAGGTCGTTGCGCCGCAGGAAAGCGGTCATCTCCTGCAACTGCCGCGCGGGATCAACCACCGCCTGCACCGCCACCGGCGTCGCCTCGGCGGCCCAGGCCGACATCATCGGCACACCACCCGCCGCCAGCGCGATTGCCACCGCCAACACCTTCACCGTCCGCTTCATGACCTGCCTCCGTTGTGGGGTGCGCTTAGTGTCGTAGTGACGTAGCACACCGACACGTGTCGGAAGTCATGGGGGGCCGGAGGTCATGGGCCGCTTTTCGTGCCTGCAAGCGCCAGGAGGCGCCGCGATGAAGCCCTCCCCCCGCGGACTGAATGGACCGGGGAGAGGGTGCCGACGGAGTCGGCGGAGGGGGGGCTCCCAACAGGGCATCCGCGCTGGATGCGGGCTCAGCTGGTGCCCAGGCCCCGTTCCGATACCCATACCAACGCACCCACATGGGCGGCCGGAAGATCATTGCGGGCTGTTTCGCCTCGCCACCCGCACGCCTCGTCAACCGAGAATCCGTTCCGCCAGACCACGCGGCGAGTACAGCGTGACACCCCGGATGGTGCGGCCATAGCCCGGCCCGAAATGCCGGCGATCTCCGGTCACCAGTGCGTCGCACCCGAGCGCGATCGCTGCCTGCAAGACCGGTCGGTCCTTCTCGGGCAGCCATGCCATCTCCTCTTCCACGTCGTCTTGGGACAACGTGGTCCACCGCTGCAATGCCGCGACGTTCACCTGACACAACAGGACCTCGAGTTCGCCCAAGGCTGCTCGTCCTTTGGCGACCAGATTCCGCCGCGCCTCCTCGACCACGTAGGCGTCGGCCCAAAGCACGTGCTGGCGCTCGTGCAACAAGGCCAGGAGCGCGCGGATCGCGCCATCGGACTTTGCGGCCGAAAACAGGATGTTGGCATCCAGGAAGATCCGCATGCCGGCGGACCGGTCAGCGAGCGTCGGAAACCCGGGTCGCCCCGAGCACAGAGGCAAGTTCGGCTTCCGCCTCATCGAACTCGCGCTCGCGCTCTCGCGAGTAGATCTCGACCGGAAGAGTCACTGCCGGACGCAGAAGCAAGCCCTCCGCCGTCGTCTCGGCGATCAACTGGTCGTCGGCTTGCAGACCCATCGCCTTGCGCAACTTTGCCGGCAAGGTGACGACGCCACGGCTGTTGATGGTCAATGTTGCTTTCATTCTTGCAGTATATCTGCATTTCTGCGATTTTTGCGCGTGCGCCCAGCCGCATGGC
>JANJUH010000417.1 GCA_024710675.1 Lysobacterales bacterium | reverse complement strand
GGCCCAGGCGCAGGCGCGGCGGCATCTGCTCGTAGAGGCGGTCGCTGCCGTCGCGACGGCGACCGCGACTGAAGCTGGCATTGCCGTCGAGGGCGAGGCGGCCGATCGCGGTCTCGCCCAGGTCCAGGCGGCCCTCGGCGTCGATCCCGTACAGTTCGGCATCGACATTGGCGTAGCGCAACACGTTGAAGCGTCCGGGCTGGAAGCTGCCGAAGGGCTCGGCATCGATGTAGTCATCCACCCGCGTCCACCACGGCGAGACGCTGAACTGCGCCCGGCCGTCCGGGCGCGCCCAGCGCCAGGTGGCGGCCAGCGTCTGCGCGGTCTCGGGCTCGAGATCGAGGTTGCCGACATAGCCGTTGCCATCGCCGAGCAGGTTGTTCATCGCCGCCGCCATCGCCCAGCTCGACCACGGATAGCGCTCGTAGAGATTCGGCGAGCGCGTGCGCCGCGCGTAGCCGAATTCCAGGCTGTGTGCCCCGCCGGGCGCGTAGCGCAGCAAGGCACTCAGATCAACATGCAGATCGCTGCGCCGGCGATCGCGGGCGTTGAAGGCGGCGGCCTCGGCGGCCTGCCCGCCCATCGCGTTCGGCGCGCTGCTGTAGCCGCTCACCGTGCCAGCATCGCTGACCACGCGCTCCAGGCGCAGCCCGAGCGACTGGCTCCAGGCCTGCGCCGGCTGGCTTTCCCACTCGCCGTAGAGCGCGCCGCGCGTGCGCTCACCATCGAGGATGTTGCGGAACACGCCAGGGCCCATGCCGCCACCGGAGGGCAACCAGTAGTCCTCGAGCTGCTGGCGACTCCATTCCCCGCCCACACGCAACAGGCTGCCGCTGGCCAGCGAGCGCTCCCAGGACAGCGTGGCACCGCGGGTGTCGGCCTCGCTGCGCATCGGCATGCCGGCGGCGCAGGTGCCGGCCGGATCACCCATGAAGCGGATCGGCGCGCAGGGTTGGCCGCTGCCCGAGAGGCTGCCGTACCAGTAGCGACGATCCGGACCGAAGTCCATCGCGTGCTCGACCTCCTCGCTGAAGGCCGATAGCCGCAGGCTGCCGCCGGCCAGCTCGTGCGCGTGGGCGAAGCGCAGACGGCGCTGGGTGTTGCCGGTCATGTCCATGCGCTGGTTCGGGTAGCCCTGGAAAGGCACGTCCTGGTAGCCGAATCCGAGTTCGCTGAGCCAGTCCTCGCCGCGCGCGGCCAGCGTCAGCGCGGCATTGCGGGTGTCGTAGGCGCTGGAACCGACCTCGTCGAGCGGCACCGTGTGACCCACTCGACCCGTGGCGGTGCTGGTGCGGAAGTCGCCGCCGGCGCGGTAGTTGTCGGAACGGGCGCGTGCGGCTTCGAGGCGGGCAGAGAGCGTGTCGTCGGCGAGCAGCAGGCTGGCATCGCTGCGCCAGGCATCGCCGTTGTCGCGATAACCGGCGCCGATGCGTCCCTCGAGCAGGCTGGAGCCGGCCTCGGCAAAGCGCGGCGGCGCCGTGCGCGCCGCGATGACACCGGCGATTGCATCGCCACCGGCACTGACCGGCGCCAGTCCCGCGTAGACCGTCGCGCCATGCAGCGCCGCCGGATCGAGGTAGGACAGCGGCGGGTTCATGTGGTTGGGACAGGCGGCGACGAGATCCATGTCGTCGATGCGGATGCGCACGCGATCACCGCCGAGGCCGCGCAGCACCGGATGCGCCGAGGCGCCGCCATTGCCGCGCAGGGCCACGCCGGGCAGCGTGCCGATCAGCACCGCGGCGTCGGCCCCGGCGCGGCGCGTGGCATCGGCGCCATCGACCTGTCCCAACGGGGCCGGCAGCGGCCGCGTGCGCTGGCCGATCACTTCGATGCGATCGAGGCGCGTGGCGGGTTCAGGGTCAACGGCCGCAGCCCCGAGCAGGCTGGCCGACATCAGGGTGCAGAGCAGGGTGGACATGGGCAGACAACCGGAAAGAACGGATGCCGCCAGTATCGAAAGTCGGCCGCCGCTTGCCGATGCGACCGAGTGTCGCAGGGGTCTGATGCCGGGCGAGGCGGCATGGCATATTGCGGCCCCGTTACCGCCCGGAGGCCTCGGTGCCGATGTGGGAGCGCCCTCGTGGCGCGATCGAACTGGCCGGGTCGCCGGTTCGCGCGTCAAGCGCGCTCCCACAGGGATCAGTCCATTCGCGGTGCCCTCAGTCCGCCTCCGACACCGGCCGCTTGCCCAATTTGCGCTGCAGCGAGCGTCGGTGCATGCCGAGCAGGCGGGCGGCGGCGGATACGTTGCCGTCGGTGGTGGCCAGCGCCTGCTGGATGTGTTCCCACTCGAGCCGACGCAGCGGGGTCATCTGTTCGGGTGGCTCGGGGCCCTCGTCTTCGCCGGCCTCGCCGCCGAGCGCGCGCTCGATCGCCGCGACGCTGCTGGGTTTGGGCAGGTAGTCGTCGGCGCCGCGCTTGATCGCTTCCACCGCAGTGGCGACGCTGGCGTAGCCGGTCAGCAGCACGATCACCATGTCGGCCGACAGCGCACGCAGCGCCGCGATGTAGCGCAAGCCCGATGCCTCCCCCAGGCGCAGATCGAGCAGCACGCCCTCGGGCAGGGCGTCTGCCGCGAGCGCCAGCGCGGCCTCGCCATCGTGGGCGATGCGGCAGGCGTGGCCGCGACGGCCGAGCGAGCGTGCGAGCTGCGCGGCATAGGCCTCGTCGTCGTCGACGATCAGCAGTTTCATGTGTTCGGGGCCTCCGGCCGCACACGCAGCGCCGCCAGCGGCAGCCGGAACTGCGTGACCACGCCCTGCTCGCCCGCCTGCCAGTCGACCGCGCCGCCGTGCGCCTCGATGGCGGCGGCCGACAGCGCCAGCCCGAGGCCGAGGCCACCGGGTTTGTCGCTCGCGTACAGGCGCGCGCTTGGCAGTTGGCCCGCCGGTGGTCGCCCGCCGTGGTCCACGATGCGGCCGAGCAGCACATCATCATCGACACGCAGCGCCAGCGACACCTCCTCGTGTCCGGCTGCGGCGCTGGCATCGGCGGCATTGTCGAGCAGCGCGATCAGTGCGTGATCGAGGGCGGGATCGACGCGCACCGGCTCGTCCGGTAGCGCGAAAGTCGCGGACAGGCGGATGGCCGGGCGCAGCAGCGACCAGCGTTCAACCACGCGCGCCACGTGCTCGCGCAGCGGCGCGCGCAGCTCGCCCTCGGTGCGCGCCTCGGCGACCAGTTGGCGCACGTGCTCGCGGCAGCTCGCCACCGCCAGCCGCGCGCGCTCGATCTCGCCGCGCCAGTCCGGATCGAGCGCAGGGTCTTCGGCCAGATCGTCGAGGATCAGCGTCAGCGTGCCGAGCGGGGTGTTCAGTGCGTGCGCCATCGCCGCCGCGTGGGTGGCCAGCCCGAGGATGCCCTGGGCACGCGCATGGCGCTCGCGCAGCTCGGCCAGCTCGCGTTCGCGCCGGGCGCGCGCGGCCGCCAGCCGCGTCAGCAGCACCACGAACACCGCCGCCGTGACCAGGAAATTCGCCGCCATGCCCCACAGGTGCAGGTCGA
Source organism: Lysobacterales bacterium (assembly GCA_024710675.1). GTDB lineage: Bacteria > Pseudomonadota > Gammaproteobacteria > Xanthomonadales > SZUA-5 > JANJUH01. The sequence goes on along the minus strand of JANJUH010000417.1, from coordinate 3,952 downwards.
AGGTGCCGGCAATGCCGTGCACATGCGGCAGCGGCGGCGCCAGCCAGGCCGAGAGCGCGTAGCCCAGCGTCGCCATCGCCGCCACCAGCAGGATCGCGCGCACATCGAGCGCCAGCGTCGCCAGCGCGATCGGCACCAGCAGCAGCGAGACGAAGGGATTCATCGCCCCGCCGCTCAGCGCGATCACCACCGAGAGCTGGGTGATGTCGACGCCGAGGTGCACGATGGCCAGGGCCGCGCCGGCCGGCTGGCGTCGACCGACTGCCATCAGTACGCCATTGGCGATCCCCAGCAAGCCCACCGCCGCCGCCAGCGGCAGCAGCGGCAAGGGCAAGGCCAGCACGCCGATCGCCAGCCACACCGCCACGCCTTGTCCTGTCACCGCACACCAGCGCAGCGCGACCAGCAGGCGCAGGAACTCGGCATGGGCGGCTTGCAGCTCGCTGGCCTTCATCGCCGTGGTGTCCTCCGTCACACGCGCAGCCTGGATTCTGCCCTGAGCCGCGGCCAGCGGGCGCCTCAGGCCGGCTGTCGCCGTTGCTCGTGGGTGACGCCATCGCGGATCTGGTAGAGGCGGCCGAAGGTCGGGATGATCTTTTCGTCGTGGGTGACTACGATGATCGCCGTGGCGTGCTCGCGCGCCATCGTCTCGAGGATGCCGATCACCGCCAGCGCGCGCTCGCTGTCGAGGGGTGCGGTGGGTTCGTCGGCCAGGATCACCGGTGGCCGGTTGACCAGTCCGCGCGCGATCGCCACGCGCTGCTGCTCGCCGCCCGACAGCTGTGAGGGCATCGCACCGGCGCGGTGCAGCACGTCGAGCGCGCCGAGCAGTTCGCGGGCACGGGCGCGGGCCTTGCCGTTTGGCATGCCGGCCAGCATCGCCGGCAGCGCGACGTTGTCGATGACATCGAGGAAGGGAATCAGGTACGGCGCCTGGAAGACGAAGCCGATGCGATCGCGGCGCAGTGCGCGCAGGTCGCGCACGCGCCCGCCGTCCTCGTAGATCACTTCCCTGCCCAGCGTCATGCGCCCGGCGCTGGGATCGATGACCGCGCCCAGGCACTTCAGCAGCGTGCTCTTGCCCGAGCCCGAGGGCCCGATCAGCCCGACCACCTCACCCGGCGCCACCTGCATGTCGACGCCCTTGAGGGCATCGACCGCGGTGTCACCCTGGCCGTAGCGCTAGCGCAGGCCCTCGATGCGGATGCCTTGTGCGTCCATTTCAGCCTCCGATCGCTTCGGCGGGGTCGACCGCCAGCGCCATGCGGATCGCCACCCCACTGGCGAGCACCGAGATGGTGAGCACCGCGAACAGTCCGGTCACCGCATCGGCGGGCACCAGTAGCACGTACTTGGGGAAGAGCGGGGCGGCCCAGGTCGCGGTAATCTTGCCGACGACGAAGCCGATCAGCCCGAGCGCCACCGCCTGCTGCACGATCATGGCGGCGATGGTGCGGTTGCGCGTGCCGATCAGCTTCAGCACCGCGATCTCGCGCAGCTTGTCCATGGTCAGCGTGTAGATGATGAAGGCGACGATGGCTGCGCTGACCAGCGCGAGGATCGCCAGGAACATGCCGATCTGGCGCGCCGAGGTCGCGATCAGCTTGCCGACCAGGATGTCTTCCATCGCGGTCCGGGTGTGCACGCCGAGGCGCAGCCAGCGCTCGATGGCAGCGGCGACGCCGATCGGATCCGCGCCGGCGCGCAGCCGGACCAGTGCCGCGTTGACTTGGTGGCTGCTGGCGAGCGCCGCTTCGACGGCAGCCGACAGGCCGGGCACGCCCGGCCGCGACAAGGCCGGATCGGCGGCGATGCGGCGGCGGTTGGCCAGGATGGCATCGTTGTCCTTGAGGAACTGCGCCTCCTGCGCATCCTTCAGCGCGATGTGGATCATCGGATCGCCACCCGAGGAGACCATCCGCCGGGTCAGCCCGACGACGGTGTAACGCTGCCGGCGGATCTCGATGCGATCGCCCAGGCGCAGGCCACTGGCGAGGTCGGCGACGGCCTCGTAGTGGCTGCGCGTCAGGTGGCGGCCAGCGACCAGGTTGGGCGGCCAGCCCGGCGTCCCCGGCCCGCCCGGCGCGATCCCCACCACCAGCGCGCGCACATCGCGCTCGCCGTGGCGCACCTGCATCGTCAGGTAGGTGACGTTGGCGGCGGCGGCCACCCCATCGACCAGGCGCAGGCTGCGCCAGGCATCGTCGGGCAGCGAGGAGGGCTCGGCATAAGGCCCCAGCGTGTCCTGCTGGACCACCCAGAGGTCCGCGCCGCTCTGGTCGAGCAGGGCCTTGCCGTCGTCGACCATGCCGCGGTACACGCCGGCCATGGTCAAGGTCACGCCGATCAGCAGGCCCAGGCCGATGCCGGTGAAGGCGAACTTGCCCCAGGCATGCAGGATGTCGCGACCGGCCAGGCTGATCATGGGCGGGTTCCGGCGAGCGCCTCGACCACGGTGATCCGGCGGCCTTCCGCCAGCGTGCGTTCGCGATGGACGATGATGCGATCACCGGCGGCAACACCCCTGCGGACCTGGACCCGGCCATCGAGATCGCTGCGCCCGGTTTCGACCGGCTGGAAGCGGGCGGCGTCGCCCTCCGGCATCCAGACGCCGAGCACACCCCCGCTGCGCACCAGCGCGGCATTCGGCAGCACCGGGGTTTGCGCCAACGGCGGCAGGCGCACGGTGAGTTCCGCCAGCTCGCCGATCGGCGGGGCCGGCTCGGGCAGGGTGTCGAAGCGGATCTTCGCCCGCAGCTCCTCGGTCACCGCATCGGCCAGCCATTCCATCCGCGCCACGGTACCCGCGAAGGTTTCATCCGGGTGCGAACGCAAGCTGATCTGCGCCGCTTGCCCCTGCGCCAATCCAGCGGCATCGGCTTGCTCGAAGCGGGCGTCGATCCAGATCTCCGCGGGGTCGACGATCTCGAGCACGGCTTGTCCGGCGACCAGCGTGCTGCCGGGATCGGCGTGGCGGGCGACGACCACGCCCGCCACCGGCGCGCGCAGCACCAGGTGCTCGGCCAGCGCACTGTTGGCGCGCGATTCGGCGTCGATGCGGGCGCGTTCGGCGCGGGCCGCGCGCACCGCCGCAGCGGCCGCATCGGCGTCCTGCCGGCGCGCATCGCGGACGCTGGCGGCGATCAGGCCGCGCGCATACAGCTCGTCGTGGCGCTGGCGTTCGCTGGCGGCGTTGTTGGCGCGGACGATGGATTCGGTCAGCAACGCGTCGGCGCGGCGCGCGGCGGCGAGCACTGCCTCGCCACGCTCGCCGAGGTCGACCGGCGCCATCGCCGCCAGTGACTGGCCGGGCTCGACGCGGTCGCCGACATCGACGCCGATCGAAGCCAGGCGGCCGGCGCTGGTCGGACCGACCTTGTGCAACTGGCGGACTGCGACTGTGCCGATGCCGAAGACCGAGGGCGTCAGCGCCTCTGCGCTCACTTCGGCCACGGTGACGGCAACCGGTGCCAGCGGGCCGGTGCGCAAGGCGGCATGGGCGAAGAGCACCAGCAAGGGCAGCAGCAGCGCCAGCAGGAACAGGCTGCGCCGGTGCAGTTCGGACAGGTGCAAGCGCTTCATGGCGAGACCCCGAGGGCGCGTTCGTAGACCCGGTAGAGCGCATCAGCCTGGGCGCGGATGCGGCCGATGTCGCGGGCCACGAGCGCGCTGATTACCAGGCCCTGGACCATGCCGAGGAAGAGGGTGGCGGCGCTGTCGTGGTCGATGCTCGCCGCCGCCGGAACCTGCGCCAGCAGCGCCAGCAGCCGCTGTCGGTAGCCGGCGAGCATGGCCGCCACGCGCAGACGGCCCTCGCCATCGCCCTGGCGCTGCAACTCGGCGAGGATCAGCCGTGGCACGCCGGGGTGCTCGACGATGAAGTCGATGTGCGCCCGGTAGACCGCACGCAGGGCCGGCAGCGGCGCAGCGCCTGCCGCGCCGGCATCGACCC
>JANJUH010000404.1 GCA_024710675.1 Lysobacterales bacterium | reverse complement strand
CGGCGGCTGGCGCGACCTTGCTGGTGACCCCTGAGCTTGCGCTCAGCGGCTATCCACCCGAGGATCTCTTGTTCCGGCCGGGATTCCAGGCCCGGGTGGATGAGGAACTGGCTGCGCTGGCCGCAGAGTCGTCCTCGTGCGAGTTGCTGGTCGGTCATCCGGAGCAATACCAGGGCCGGCGCCATAACAGCGCGAGCTGGTGTGCGCAGGGCGGGGTGGTGGCCACGGCACGCAAGCAAAGACTGCCGAACTACACGGTCTTCGACGAGAAGCGCTATTTCGTCGAGGCCGCCGAAGCTACCGTCATCGACCGCGGTGGCTTCCGCATCGGCGTCCTGATTTGCGAAGACGCCTGGTACCCGGAGCCCGCGCAAGCGGCATGCGCAGCCGGCGCGCAGCTGCTCTTGGTGCTCAACGCCTCGCCCTATCACCAGGGCAAGGCCGCTGAGCGTGAAGCGACGCTGGCGGAGCGCGCGCGAGAGACCGGCCTGCCATTGGCCTACGTCAACCTGGTCGGCGGTCAGGACGACCTGGTTTTCGACGGAGCGAGCCTGCTCGTCGATGGCGGCGGTCACGTCGTGGCAAGGGCGCCGGCCTTTGCCGACGAGCTGCTGCTTTTCGATATCCGGCCCGGTGATCCGGTGACCCTGCATCCGCTGCGCTGGCCCACGCCGCCGGACCCATCCGACGAGGCCGAGGTCTACGCGGCGCTGGTGCGCTCGACCGCCGACTACGTGCGCAAGAACGGCTTCCGCCACGTGCTGCTCGGACTCTCTGGGGGCATCGACTCGGCCCTGACGCTGGCCATAGCCGTCGATGCCCTTGGCGCAGGCGCCGTGACCGCGGTGCTGTTGCCCTCGCGCTACACCAGCGAGCTCAGCAATCGCGAGGCGCTGGCGCAGGCCGAGATCATGGGTGTTCGTACGGAGACGCTGTCGATCGAGCCAGCTTATCGAGCGCTGCTGCAAACGCTGGCGCCGCGCTTCGAGGGGCGTGCGGTCGATGTGACCGAAGAGAACCTGCAATCGCGCTGCCGCGGCATCCTGCTGATGGCGCTGTCGAACAAGTTCGGTGGCCTTTTGCTGTCCACCGGCAACAAGAGCGAGATGGCGACCGGTTACGCGACAATTTACGGCGACATGTGCGGTGGCTTCGCGCCGCTCAAGGATGTCTACAAGACCCAGGTCTATGCGCTGGCGCGCTGGCGCAACCGGCAATCGCCGGTGATTCCGCAGATCGTCATCGACCGCCCGCCATCGGCTGAATTGCGCGAGAACCAGACCGACCAGGATTCGCTGCCGCCCTACGAGGTGCTCGACGACATCCTGCGCCGCTTCATCGAACTCGACGAGCCCCGGGCGGTCATCAGCGCTGCGGGCCACGATCCGGCGCTGGTCGCGAGGGTCACCCAACTGGTGTTGCGCAACGAATACAAACGCCGCCAGTCGGCGCCGGGGCCGCGCGTGACAGCGCGATCCTTCGGGCGCGACCGGCGCTTTCCGATCAGCTCGGGGTACAGGTAGGGGAAACCCACCCGCAGGAGCGCGCTCTGCGCGCGAAAGGGCTCTGCGGCGATGCCATCGCGCCCGAGGGCGCTCCTACAGCGCTGCGGTGGCGCTGACCGCTCTATCGTAGGAGCGCGCTCTGCGCGCGAAAGGTGCTTGCCGCCAGCCCATCGCGCCCGAGGGCGCTCCTACAGCGCTGCGGTGGCGCTCGCCGCTCTTTCGTAGGAGCGCGCTCTGCGCGCGAATGGGGTCTGCTGCGATGCCTTCGCGCCCAAGGGCGCTCCCACTCTCAAAACGGCCAGAGCCGGCTCCACCAGCGGCGCTTGCCCTCGCCGCCGACGCCGGTCAGCAGCGGGTGGTCGGGTGCGTTGGCTTCGAGCACGCGGCGGGTGTCGGCGGCGAGCTCGGGCTGCTCGAGGGTCTCGTAACACTCCACCATCAGCGCCAGCGCATCCGGCACCTGGGCCGCTTGCTGGTAGTTCTCGAGGATGTACTTGGCCCGGTTGATCGCGCCCACGCAGGCGCCGCGACGCTGGTTGTAGCGCGCCACCGTGAGCTCGAAACTCGCCAGGTCATTGCGCAGGAAGACCATGCGCTGGCGCGCGTCCGGCGCGTGCGCGCTGTCCGGGTAGCGGCGCAGCAGCTCGGCAAAGTCGTTGAAGGAGGTGCGCGCCGCCGAGGTGTCGCGATTGCCGGCGTACTCGGGCAGCAGGCGGTCGATGTAGCTGCGGTTGCGGTCGAAGTTCACCAGGCCGCGCAGGTAGTAGGCGTAGTCGATCTTCGGATGCGCGGGATAGGTGCGGACAAAGCGATTCACCGTGCTGGTGGCGTCGTCGTACTCGGCACGCTTGTACTGCGCATAGGCGAGGTCGAGCTGCGCCTGTTCGGCGTATTCGCCGAAGGGGAAGCGGGCGACCAGCCGCTTGTTGTAGCGGATCGCACGCTCGTAGTTGCCGTTGTCGAGCGAGGACTTGGCCTCGGCATAGAGCTGTTCCACCGGCAGCGTCTCGGTTTCCTCGAGCTTGCGTTCTCCGCAGGCTGCCAACGTGAGGGCGAGGAGCAGCACGAGGCCGCGGAGCAGGCGGGAGGGCAAGACGGGCATGAGCGACTTCCGGGACACTGGACCGGCGATGATAGCCTAGCGGCCACTGGTGCCCCGGCACTGTCACGGCCTGATGGTTCAGCCCACCGCAATGCCCACTGAAATTCTCGAAGCCGTGCTCCCGCCGGAGGTCGCTGGCCTGCGTTTCGACGCTGCGCTGGCGAAAGCCTTCCCGCAATACTCCCGTTCACGTCTGAGCGACTGGATCAAGCAAGGCAAGGTCCTGCTCGAAGGCCGGGTGGCGCGCCCGCGCGACCTGGTGTCGGGCGGGGAGAGCGTGCGCATCGAAGCCGAGATCGCGGCCGTCATCGTCGATGCGCCCGAGGACATTGCGCTGACCGTGCTCCACGAGGACCCGGACTGCTATGTGCTCGCCAAGCCGGCGGGTCTCGTCGTCCACCCCGGGGCCGGCAATCGCACGGGCACCCTGGTCAACGCGCTGCTGCACCGGGATCCGGCGCTGGCAAATCTCCCCCGCGCCGGCGTCGTCCATCGCCTCGACAAGGACACCAGCGGCGTGATGGTCGTCGCGCGCACGCCCGAGGCCCATCATGCGCTGGTCAAGGCGCTGGCGCAGCGCGACATCAGCCGCGAATACCTGGCGCTGGTGACCGGGCAGGTGATCTCGGGCGGCACGGTCGACGCGCCGATCGCACGCCATCCGACCGATCGCCTGAAGATGGCGGTGGTCGAGGATGGCAAGCCGGCGGTCAGCCATTACCGCGTCGTCGAGCGCTTCCCGGCGCACACCTTGCTGCGGGTGTCGCTGGAAACCGGCCGCACCCACCAGATCCGCGTGCACATGGCGCACCTGCGCATGCCGATCGTCGGCGATCCGCTTTACGCCGGCGCCTTCCGCCTGCTCAAGGGCGCCAGCCCCGAGCTGACCGCCGCCTTGCGTGGCTTCCGCCGCCAGGCACTGCACGCCGAAACCATCGCCTTCGCCCATCCGCGTAGCGGCGAGGAAGTGCGCGTCAGCATGCCGCCACCGGAGGATTTCCAGGCGCTGCTGGCCGTGCTGCGGGCGGATGCCAAGGCGCGCGGATGAGCGTCCCCGGCTGGATCGAAGCCGCTGGTCTCCCGCCGGGCGTACGCGCCGGGACGACAGAGCGGCGCTTCGGGTGCACCGCGGGAGAACGGGATTTCGATGGTCGGGATCAGAGGGGCGGTGCGCCGTTGCACCAGGCCGGCGTGGGCCGCTCAGAGGGTCCCGCAGGGTGTGGTGAGCGCAGCGAATCGCACCGGTCGAGGCTGCGGCGACTCCTTGAACTCTCCTCCGAACCGCTCTGGCTGCGCCAGGTCCACGGCATCGCGGTCCACGACGCCGATGCCGATCCAACTCCGACCGCGCCGCCCGAGGCCGACGCCGCAGTCACGTCGCATGCGGATGTCGTGCTCGCGGTGCTCACTGCTGACTGCCTGCCGGTGGTCTTCGCGGCCGACGATGCCTCGACGCTCGCCGTCGCCCACGCCGGCTGGCGGGGATTGGCGGCCGGGGTGCTGGAGGCCACGCTGGTGGCGATGCGCACGCCGACTGATCGCGTGTACGCCTGCCTGGGCCCGGCGATCGGCCAGCGCGCCTTCGAGGTCGGGCCCGAGGTGCGCGCAGCCTTTGTCGATGCGGATCCCGGCGCCGCGGCGGCTTTCGTCGCTGGTCGCGGCGATCGCTGGCATGCCGATCTCCATGCGCTCGCCCGGCGCCGGCTCGAACGTGCTGGCGTGAAGCACATGGCTGGCGGCGGCTGGTGCACGCACGAGGAGGCCGGCCGCTTCCACTCCTTCCGCCGGGACGGCGCGGCCAGCGGCCGCATGGCAACGCTCGTTTGGCGCGATGCTGCGCTGCGGTAGTCCCGGGACTCCAGCACGCGGGACCTATACTCCAGATCTTCCCGCCGCGAGGACTCCGCAATGGACGGCAGCACCCCGGACCTCCTGACCCCGATTCTCGAACGCCAGCGCCAGGCTCACGGGCGGCGCGTGCCGGATTACGCCCAGCGGCGCGATGACCTCAAGCGCCTGCGCGCAGCGATCAAGCGCCGCGAGGGCGATATCGTCGCCGCGGTCTCGGCCGACTTCGGCCGCCGCTCGCGCCACGAGACGCTGCTCGCCGATGTGATGACGGTGCTGCACGACATCGACCACGCGCTCTCGCACCTCAAGCGCTGGATGAAGCGCAAGCGCGTCTGGAGCGACTGGCAGTTCCTGCCGGGCCGCTCGGAGATCCGCTACCAGCCGGTCGGCGTGGTCGGGATCATCTCGCCGTGGAACTACCCGGTGAACCTCGCGCTGATGCCGCTGGCGAGTGCAATCGCCGCTGGCAACCACGTGATGCTGAAACCGTCGGAGCTGACGCCGCGCACCTCGGATTTGCTGAAGTCGCTGCTGGCGGAGGTCTTCCCCGAGGAACGTGTGGCCGTCGTGCTCGGCGGGCCTGAGGTCGCGGCCGAGTTCTCGGCGCTGCCCTTCGACCATCTGTTCTTCACCGGCTCGACCCACGTCGGACGCCTGGTGATGCAGGCCGCCGCGCGCAACCTGACGCCGGTGACGTTGGAGCTGGGTGGCAAGTCGCCGTGCATCGTTGCGCCCGACTACCCGGTTCCGACGGCCGCCGCGCGCATCGCCGCCGGCAAGCTGCTCAATGCCGGCCAGACCTGCATTGCGCCCGATTACCTATTGCTCCACGAAACCATCGTCGAGCCCTTCGTCACCGCCTACACGGAAGAGGTCAAGCGCCGCTACCCCTCGCTGGTGCAGACCCCGGACTACGCCAGCGTCGCCAACGACCGCCATTTTGCCCGGCTGGTGAAGCTGGCCGACGAGGCCGAGGCCGCCGGCGCACGCGTGATCCGCATCAACCCG